>JBKJPO010000479.1:0-2507 GCA_046595095.1 Chitinophagaceae bacterium | reverse complement strand
GAAGATATAGGCCCATATATACAATTGCACATGACGAGGTGCATTCTCTGTTATCGTTGTACTTATATTGCAGACCAGATTACTGATACACGCGTCCATGGGATACTCGATCGTGGTGATCATTCAGAGATCTCAACATATATTTCGAGAGCCATCGACAATGATTTTAGTGGCAATATGATTGACGTTTGCCCGGTAGGTGCACTTACAGACAGGACTTTCAGATTTAAAAACAGGGTATGGTTTCTTAAGCCAATGGATGCACACCGGGATTGCGATAAATGTTGTGGTGAGGTTACTCTATGGAACAGAGGTGATGAAGTGTACCGTGTTACTGCGCGTAAGGACCAGTGGGGAGAAGTTATGGATTCAGCTAATGGTAAGCCAGGATGGATCTGCAATACCTGCCGCTTTGATAAGAAAGAAGCAAAAGATTGGGTGATCGAAGGCCCTACAAAAGTAGACAGGCATTCTGTGATTTCGGCAAACCATTATTTAAAAACAGTGACACCTCCTGAAGTGCTTGATAAAGTGCTTGCAGGGCGACAGCCACTACACCTGATGGATATTCATGATGAGAGCGAAGTGAACATGCCTGATATTCATTTGCAGGAAATACCCGGTCCGGCAACATCTACTACTTTTATTGATAATGATGAGCAAGCGGAGATTGAACAGGTTGAAATTTTAAGACTGGAGAATAACGATCATAAATTAAAAAGATAACGGTTCTGGCCGTATAGGTCCGGGATCTAAGAAAACAGCTTATGCTTTTAGCAATTGACTGGGCGATTATTTTCGAAAAATTATTTCTCATTGTATCCGTAGTGAGCGGGTCCTTAATTATTGCCATGTATGCCACTTATGCAGAACGTAAGGTGGCGGCAGTATTGCAGGATCGTCCAGGCCCAAACAGGGCGGGGCCATTTGGACTTCTGCAGCCTCTCGCCGATGGCTTAAAATTATTTGCCAAAGAAGAAATCATTCCTAATTTTTCCAATAAGTTTTTATTTATTCTTGGCCCTTGCCTGGCCATGATTACAGCAATTATGGTTGGTGCTGTTATTCCATGGGGAAATAAAATAGATTTCTTCGGTCGTGAAATAAATCTGCAGATCGCCGATATTGATATTGGTATTCTTTACATTTTCGGCGTGGTAAGTATGGGCGTTTATGGAATCATGATTGGGGGATGGGCAAGCAATAATAAGTTTTCATTGCTTGGCGGACTTAGAGCTGCATCGCAGATCATCAGTTACGAACTTGCAATGGGAATCTCATTGATTGCATTATTGATGCTAACGGGAACGCTTAGTCTGAAAGAAATGGTTGGCGGACAAATGGATCATTACTGGAACATTCTTAAACAACCTCTTGGTTTTTTGATCTTCCTGGTGTGCGCATTTGCGGAGTGTAACCGTACTCCGTTTGATCTTGCTGAAGCAGAAAACGAACTCATAGGTGGTTATCATCTTGAGTATTCTTCAATGAAACTTGGTTTTTATCTTTTCGCAGAATATATCAATATGTTCCTCAGCAGCGCCGTGATGGTTACTTTATTTTTTGGAGGCTATGATATACCTTTTGTAAATGATCACAATTTGGCGGAAGCTGTAGGAATGAACTGGGCGGCATTTTTCCAGGGTGCATGTTTATTTGGAAAAATTGCCTGCTTCCTTTTCTTTTTCATGTGGGTGAGATGGACGATTCCCCGTTTCCGTTATGATCAGTTGATGAACCTCGGATGGAAGATAATGATACCACTGGCACTATTCAATATGCTTATAACCGGGGCGTTGATTTTATTCAAACAAAACGGTTGGCATTTCTAAACATAAAAATATCTTTGCGGCCTTTTAAGGGCAGCATAAAAATATGGAAGCATTAACCAACAGGGTAAAAGCAGTGAGCAGGAAGCCAATGAACTTTTGGGAGAAGCTATACTTGCCGGCGATCATCAAGGGAATGATTATCACTTTCAGCCATATTTTCAAAAAAAATCCTACCATACAATATCCCGAAAAAAAACGGGAGTTCAGCCCGGTATTCAGGGGTTTGCAGATACTCAACAGGGACGAAGACGGCAGGGAAAATTGTACCGCTTGTGGCTTGTGCGCTGTAGCTTGCCCGGCTGAAGCCATCACGATGGAAGCCGCTGAACGCAAGCCCGGCGAAGAGCATTTATACAGGGAAGAAAAATATGCAGCAAAGTACGAGATCAATATGCTCCGTTGCATTTTCTGTGGATTATGCGAAGAAGCTTGTCCGAAAGATGCTGTTTACCTAAGCGAAACTTTTGCCCCGGCAAATTACCAGCGCAAAGGATTTATCTATGGCAAAGATGATTTGCTGATACCGCATCCGAAGGAAAATCCGGAGGCATTTGCGAAGGCGAGGGGCAGTAGGAAGTAGGCAGTGGCAGTAGGCAGTGGCAGTATGTAGAGACTGGCTGCGCCTGTCTAACAAAAGGTTTAAGGTTTAGTAGAGACTGGCTGCGCCTGTCTAAC
>JBKJPO010000445.1:0-6863 GCA_046595095.1 Chitinophagaceae bacterium | reverse complement strand
TACGGCTTTTTGCATAACCGGTAATAAACCTTTTCAAGAGATTTCAGATGCTTATTCTGTTTTCACAAGCCAGTTCAATCACCTCGTTGATATCAGCTATTTAAAATTGGTAAGCCGCAAGGATATTTACAGTTGGATAGAAACAGAACTTAAAGAACCGAATCCCGCTAAAATTAACAGGCTCATTGATAAATATTTTGACAGATCTGATTTTGGAATAAGCATGAGTGAAGCACAGGAAAAGCTTCAAAACCTGGTGAATGGACTCTACTTTAATCTTGTACCATAAATTACTTTAACCATGAGCCTCAGCATGAAATTAAAAAACATCAGCATCAATAATAGCCCGGTTAATTATATTCCTTCAGCTCAGCTTGTGCAGGCCGCCGAAATAGCTTATGCACTTAAAAGACCGTTGCTTTTATCCGGCGAACCGGGGACTGGTAAAACAGATTTTGCAAAATATGTTGCCTATAATCTGGCGGATAAAGGCTTTTTACCGGAGCCTCTCATATTTAATACCAAATCATCCAGTTCGGCACAAGACCTGTTTTATTATTATGATGCTGTCGCACATTTTCGCAGTAACAGCACAACAACTGATAATAATTCAACTGAAAATTTTATCCAGTTAAAAGCCCTGGGTCTGGCTTTCGCCCATGCCATTGGAAAAGATAAACTTGAACTTAGCAATACAATCACTTCTAAAGATGTGATATCCGGATCGCCTGTAGGATCTGTAGTACTGATTGATGAAATTGATAAAGCTCCGCGGGATTTTCCTAATGACCTCCTCAATGAGATTGAACAATACCAGTTCGAAATAAAAGAAATCAATAAAAAGATCAACTTGAATGATGAGCAAAAAAAGAATGTACTGCTGATACTTACCAGCAATTTTGAAAAGAATCTGCCGGAAGCTTTTTTGCGCCGCTGTGTTTATTTCCATATCGAATTTCCCAACGCTGAAACATTGCAGAAAATCATTGTGCAACGACTAAGTATTCCAACGGATAAACTGAGCCAGCTTCAAAAACGTATTGATGAATTCTTCATGATACGCAATGATAACCCCGTTCAAAAAAAACCTTCCACTTCAGAATGCCTTGATTATATCCGGGCAATTGATGATGATGGTTTACTTGGCGAGCCATTGTTTGACGAAAATAAAAAACTTATACCCCGAAGCAGGCTCTTATCATACTTACCCACATTGCTAAAAAAGAAGGAAGACTTACAGCTCTTCACAACCTGAATTGGCAAAAACCAGACATAACAATATTTCATTTGCAAGGGGTGATCTTGAAGAGTTACCATTTGGCGAATTAATCGCCCGACTTCAGGAAGAAGGCTTCACTATTGATAAAAATGATTATGTTGAATTTGCTGCAGTATTCGAAAACCTTCAACCGGCGACCGCGGAGGAATTGAAGTATTACCTGGCGCCTATTGTTTGTAAGAGTGAGGAGGAACAGGAAAAATTTTATACCACTTTCGATTCTTTTATAAAGGAAAAGCAAAATGTAACAATTATTTCACCACGGCGTTCGTGGACAAAACGCTGGTGGCCATGGTTGGCAGCAGGTAGTATTATTTTTCTTGCAATAATAATGGGTATACAAAAGTATATGGCAGTTCCCTGTGCTCCCGATACTGCTTTTATTTGGTTTCCTAATAATTCACATTATGCAAAAGAGCCAGTAATACTAAAGCGATATTCACGTATTGATGAAAAATCAGATACAAATTGTACCACAGGAAATTGGGATTTTGGCGATGGATCAAATCTAGTAAGGGGCAATACAGTTGCACATATTTATAATAATCCTGGGATCTATAATATAAACCTCCGCGTAAGCAGTGATAATGATGATGATGTTGATAATAGAACCGAGAAGATTACAATTTGCCCAGCCAGGGTGAACTTAATAAATCCCAGTCCGGAAGCATTATTTCCAGGTAGGCAGATCGAAATTTTTGCGGATAGTCTTGACGAGTCTATTAATGCCGCGGAATGTTTCTGGGTAGTTAGTATTCTTGAATTAAATTCCTTTGATACAGTTCGGAACAACAAAACTAAACTCGCTTATCCATTAAGGGACACTGGTAATTATGCTATCACGTTTAATTATGGTAATAACTGCGTACTTGGCGAAATAAGTTTTGCAGTGAATCCGAAGAACACTTATACCCTGGGAGTGTTACCCGGTGGGAAACCATTTGAAAGCAGCCTAAATGTGAATCCACTTTTCACCGTTTTAATGTCACTCCTGGCTTTGATCCTTGTTATAACCGGCATTTATCTTTACCGTAAAAAGCAAAAACCTGACACAATACAGGAACCTGTAAACGAAGAAAACTTTGATGGTATGGATGGTCCATTCGAGATTCCATTCCAGCAGAAAGACCATCATATTCAGCAGCTACTTGATATTTCTAAAATATCGTACAGCCTTACCCGTAGGACTGAAGCCGAAATCCCTTACCTGGACATTCCTTCGACGATCAGTAACACAATCAGGAATTACGGGCATATTACACCTGCATACAGCCGCAAGCAGCGGCCGCGTGAATATCTCCTGCTGATCGATGACAGTATTCCAAATAACCAGCAGACACATTTGTTCCAATACCTGCTAAAGAATTTCATCAACCAAAATGTACTCATTGATCTGTACTTCTTTTTTAATAAGCCGGGCCTTTTTTATAAAGAAAATAAAAGGCTTCCGGTAAATTTTCAGCGTTTAAGGGATGATAATTACCAGGCTAATCTCATAGTGATCGGGAATGGTTATAACCTTCTCGGCAATTCAGGGCTTGATCCTGATTTAAAGACTGAATTTGAATGGTGGGCGCAGCGCGTTCTTATAACGCCAGTGCCCGCTAAGAACTGGTCGGTAAATGAGCAGCATTTATCACAATTATTCACCCTTGTACCTGCAGATATTGAAGGCTGGATCAGCATTGCTCAATTCATCACTGAGGATCATAAAAGCAATAAGTTTATAGATCCTGCATGGAATACATATAGCGCTAAATTCCTACACTCAGAAAATGTTGATGCATTGCGGGAATACTTTGGTGACGAGGATCTTTTTCAATGGCTTTGCTCAATTGCAATACATCATAATATTCGGTGGGAGATTGTAATTGAAATTGGGAAAGTGATCCTGAATGGAAATAATACCATTCACAAACTGAACTATACCAACCTGCTTAAACTTGCCCGGATCAAATGGATGGAAGAAGGTCAGTTTCCTGCAAGTACCAGGCTTGAATTATTAAAACACCTGGATGTAAAAAACGAGGTGCTTGCAAGAAAAGCAATGATTCAATTATTATCTGAATCAGACGGACTTATTGATTCTCTTAGTTTTTCTTATGAAGAAAAAACAGTACAGAAGCTAACGGATAGCTTTGTTATATACGCTAATAACAGTAATGCAAACATGTCGTATAAAGACGATGCAGAAAGATTTATCGGGCTTTGGCAAAATGGAAAAATAGTTGATATACCGTTGACAACTTATCTTGAAAGAACAGGTGAGTGGCGTACCCCGATAAATTCGCCATCAGGAGCAGCTTCAGGAATTGGGTTGGGGGAATATGTGCAGGAAAAAGAGCAGTTACGCATACGCGAATCGGGGAAGAGTCTTAATACCATAAAATGGTTTGCCGCGGCTTGTTTTCTTTTGGCCTGTATTCCTATTTTCGGAATAGTTGCTGCTTATAATGCGAAAAATGAGAATAAAATTGCATCTTTTAAGAAAATGAATATCATCCGCGAAACAATTCCTGCAACCGCTGATATAAACATAAACGTGATAGCTGATACCTGCCTGCGGCAATATTTCGAAAACAGTTCTCAATTTACAGTTTCCTTATATAATCCCGAAACTGATAGAACTTTTACTTCGAACATTTCCTTGAGCTCAATTCAATCTACGGATACAGCAGGTAAATTTAGGTTAAGTACTATTTTTAAAAATGTAAACATTAAAAATAAGAGTGGGTCCCCTGCTACAATAAAGTTTAATAAAGATAATGACTCGGTGGGTATCAGTTCAAATTTTAACCTGGTAAGTAACGGATTGGAACTTAGAATTAACAGTAGCAACTGTGGTCTGGATTCACTTGTCATTGATTATTTCCCCGGATCAAAAGATGATTATACCCGCATTGGTGCACAGATAAAAAAAGCAATCCCGGAAATGGAATTGAATACAACTCTTTCAGGAAGGCAAACGAAGAAAACGTGTAATTACCTGGTCGTTGGTAGCATGCTGGATTCTTTGACGATTTTCTCCACAGCAAGCAGGCTATTAAAAGCAGGGGTCACGATAAAGGATATACGAATGGTAGCTTATACCCCGAATGCATCTGCAATTTCCGGAGAAGGTAAACGTATTGAGATCAATGGAGATGATAAACTGGAAAGACTTCCACCGCTCAGTCTTGACTCTTTAAGATGTAGGCTGCTAAACGATTGTAAAGAAAAAGCAATTCAAGTAGTTTATGTTCAGTTTGGAGAGGGCTTTGACAGGAACACAGCAGACCGGTTGTGGACGTTCCTGGGTACAAATGGATATAATACACCAACGATTGAGAAGAGAGCGTTTACATATCCTTCAGCTGTAAGATATTTTTTACCAGAGAAGAGAAGAGAGGCGCTTGATCTTGCAGCTATGACTTCAGCTTATCTAAAAAGAGATATACCTGTTCAATATGTTGCCGCAACTGGCACAAACAGCACCAATCGTATAGAAATCTGGTTAAAAGCAATATCACCAACATGTCCTACAATCAAGCTTAGTGATATCCGGGAGATTCGGGCAGGCCAAAAGTTTTCCATCACTGACAATAGTAGACGCATTGATCTGGAGTATAATCAAATTACATTCTTTATAAATAATCAAGCTCAGTCGTATTTGATTAATCCGGCCATCAGGAAATGTGGCAACAGGTATACTTTGTATATCATGAGTCCGAATAGACAACAAATTCCGGCTACTTATTTTGGTGATAGCATTGTCTTTAGTGTTAGTGTGGGGGCAATTAATATTCAACAGGGCAGCAGGAGAGGCAATTACCGATTACAAGAACTCAATAAAAATTTTGAAGGCAAAAATATTTTGTGGATTGATCATTCCGGGGCTAACAGAAGCCAGATCGTCCAGTTTCGGAGGGAGGGTCTTATTATTATCCAGGCAAGAGACAATGCAATTGCAATGGCATATTTGAATAAAGATAATTTCGATCTCGTAATAACGGATATGGGTAAAATAATAAAGCTCCCCGAAGGTCTTGAGTTATTAAAAGAAATGCGAAACATGAAGCTCTCTGCAAAAGTTATTTTGTACGGTTCCATACAGGAGCAGAACAATTTCGAAAAAGAAGCAAGACCTTTTGGTATTGAAGGCTTTGCTACTAACGGTGCTGAGCTGAGAAAGGTGGTAAATGATTATTTCAAGCCCAAAGTATCAGGGAATTGATATTTAAATTAATTTTTCTTTTACCAATCTCCAATAGTGATAACCTAGTGGGGTAAGCTTACACGACTTTGAATTTTGTGCAGCCCAATACATGTACTCTTCGCCAACCGGTTTCAACAGCCCAACGCTTTGATACTTCTGAAGGTTTTTAAAAATGGCTACATGATCGGCTTTTGCTACAATCTCGTTGGTGTATTCGTGGCTGGGAACAAGTTTATACTCATCAGTTTGAGAAGGAAAATATTCAGTCATTTTTCTAAGTATATCCAGGGGTACAGGTGGCATAATATTTCTTAACGAAATAAATCTGCTGATATTTGTCTTGAATACAGGTCGTTGTTCCCATGCACCTAACGCCTGGTCAATGTATGCATAAACGCTCCCGGGTGTTATATGCCCTCGAAGATCAGCTGCACCACCTTTCAATGCTTCTATCAATAAATTTGTAAATACGCCATGTCCATTTACTTCCGATGCCAGTTGGTTATTCCGGCTTGCTGTTAAAATTGAAACGCCCTCATCAAGATGCGATGATCCCTGTGATATTTCGGGAGCGCCAAATGCACCGGAATGGCAACAGTCAAGGATTACAATCTTATTCCTTATTTCTGATTTTGAAATTATTGTCAGGATTTCTTCCATATTAATTCCTTCATCATACTGCTCGAAATCCGGGGTAACAATATATCCGCCGATCTCGTTTACCAATCCATGACCGGCAAAGTACAATAAGACTGTCTCATCATCCCCTTCGAATAATTTTACGATTCGCTCTTTAAGGTCGCGTTTCGTTTTTACGCTTGTAACCAATTGTACTGCAAAGTTCGGAGAGCCATCACCGTTAGTTGATAAAAGCTCCTCAATTGCGGTAGCATCATTTATGCAACATTTTAATGGAGCTTTCGGATAATCATTGATGCCTATGATCAAAGCTTTTTTCATACAACGGGTTTTATACTTGGTTCAAAAAACTTATACGGGATCTGGTAATTCACTCCACGCCGGGTTTAATAAGTAACCATGTTTCTGCATCAGTCTTCTTATTTCTGTTATCTGTTCATCAAATGAATTTAACATCCATTGCTCGTGTTCAATTTCTTTTGCTTTTTGACTCGCAATTTTATACTCATCAATTTCTCCTAACCCAAAATGAGCTTCTGCTTTATTTACCATGATACAGAATTTTTGCTCTGTTTCTACCGCTTTTTGATCTGCAGACATATTATCATCCCGGGTTGTTGGCCGGACAATTGTTTCCTCCCTTTTTTGCCGCAAATTAATAGCATCCATATCCTCCTCGCACATCTTCAAAACCTTTCGGCGGGTACGGCTTGCCCAAATCATATCAGCAATTTTATCTTCCCTGGTATT
>JBKJPO010000437.1:0-3016 GCA_046595095.1 Chitinophagaceae bacterium | reverse complement strand
TTTTATGGCGGCTACAAGTGTTGTATGATCCTTTGAGCCGGCTGCAACTTTTACCACGTCCTTTGCAGATTCATCATCAATCACTGCTGATTGTCCTCCACCAGCTGTGCTCTCTGTAGCAGAGGCCAGTGTTGCATCCTTGTTTTCCGAATTACAAGAGAAAATAATGGATGTCATAGTCAGAACGGCGAGATACAAGAGCTTTTTCATAATTAGTTTTTTTGAACTTTATTGCCAGCCATTATTATTTTATTCAATTATTTAGTAGTAGACGAAACCAACTTGCTTGTGTCGGTGATAGCTACGTTTGTCCCGGTACTGAAAGTCAAAGGAACATTACTACCGGCCGGTGAGACCCTCACATATCCCTGCATTTCCTGGTGAAGTGCAGAACAAAAATCTGTGCAATAGATTGGGGCAATACCCACCCTGTCCGGTGTCCATTTCAAAGTTTGTGTTTCACCAGGCATAACCAAAATCTCGGCGTTGTTTGAACCTTTCACGGCAAAGCCATGGGGCACATCCCAATCCTGCTCCAGGTTTGTTAAGTGGAAATAAACCTCATCACCCATTTTTATACCTTCAATATTATCCGGAACAAAATGTGATCTTATGGCTGTCATATATACGTGCACCTGGTTTCCTTTCCGTTCTACCCTTGCTTCCTTTTCTCCTTTAGTAACATAGGGATGAATATTATTTTCTATTTTATAAATTTTGATACTGTTCTTCATGATTTTTTCCGCAGGAATCGCTTCAGCATAGTGAGGCTCTCCAACGGTTGGAAAATCCAGGATCATTTTCATTTTATCTCCACTGATGTCATATAATTGCGCACTTTGAGCCAGCTCAGGGCCTGTTGGCAGATAGCGGTCTTTTGTAATCTTGTTATATGCCACCATATATTTGCCATAAGGCTTACGGGTTGGTCCACCCATCACACTTAAGTGTCCTACTGAATAGTATGTTGGCACACGATCTAAAACCTTTAAATCTTTTAAACTCCATTTTACAATTTCCGATGACACGAACATAGACGTATAAGCATTGCCGTTGTTATCAAATTCTGTATGTAAAGGGCCCAGGCCTGGTTTTAGAACTTCACCCTTTAAGGCAGCTTCATATTTTATAACAGGAATTCCATCAAAACTTCCATCATAATTTTTAGCAGCGATGGCAGCCTGAATTTTTGAAAAAGAAAATACCGGGATAATTGCCGCTAATTTTCCACTGCCTACAATATATTCACCTGTGGGATCCGTATCGCATCCATGAGGTGATTTAGGACATGGAATAAAGTACATCATGTCGGGACAATCCTTTGGATCTAAAACGAGAACTTCGGTTTCAATAGTTGATGTAGCTGTATGTGTTTTATCATCATATACATTGTGTGCATATTTCACTGCTTCTTTTTTGGCCTTACCGGCTTTCACATATTCTTCTGCTTTTTTCCAATTTACAGCCATAATAAAATCTTTGTCCTTCGCAGAAGCATTTACTTCCAGGAGTGTATTTGCCTTTTCAGAATTATAACAGCTAAAGAACATCCAGCCATGTGAAACGCCTTTGCCAGCACGGGCAAGATCAAAGTTGATCCCTGGAGTTCTTATCTGGAATGCAATGCTCATATTCCCTGAGGTTTGATTGAGGGAGATAAAACTTACCGTTCCTTTAAAGTTTTGTTTGTATGTATTAATTGGAACATCTCCATTCTGATCATCCAGTGGAACACTAAACCTTGTACCGGCGACTAAATACTCCGAGTTTTCTGTAATGAATGGAGAAGAATGATTTCCTGCACTGTTAGGAATCTCAAGTATCTCTTCGGTTCGAAATGAACTCAGGCTTACGCGGGCAATGCGTGGTGTGTTATTTCCATTTCCAAAAGCCCAGCGCCCATCATGTTCGCCATTGGTTACTGATAATGCAATATGATGGAGGTCATCCCAAGGCACAAAACCGTGAGAAGTATTTAGCATGGGTTTGGTTTCCTCGCTATATCCCCATCCACTTTCGGCAAACTGTGAGAACACCGGAATAATGCGAAGGAGCCGTCCGGAAGGAATACCATATACACTCATCTGCCCATTAAACCCGCCTGATACGATATTATAATATTCATCAAATTTACCCGGGGCTACATATACTTTTGAAGCAGCATCGCCACTTACCGCGGATTGTACTCCCTTTGGCTTACAACTGTAGAGAGCAGCTGTAGTAGCGATCACGAGGATTATAGTTTTTAAAAAGTTGTTTGAAGAGAAATGCATAAACTAGGTTTAATTGTGAAATTATCTTTCGCCTTATTACTGATCTTTTAACCGTAGTTAAAGGCTATATCTTTTTTGTAGAATTTGAATTATGTTTTTTGAATACCCGCCATTTACAAATCATGAAATTGAGAATTGATGTTTCCACTTCATTTTCTTCTGCCAAGGGATCAGTTAAGAAACCTATCATCAAGTGAAAGCCAATGCTGATAAACATGACCAGCATAATATTTAATCTCAGACAACCTGAAGTGTTTTAGTTAATACTTGATCAAGAAGAGAATTAATGCCTGGAGTGTTTTTAATGAATGCGCTAAACATGTGCATATTTATGCCACTAACGTCTAAGTATGTAGTATTTCTTATATGTATCCAGGTGTCATTCATGTCTTATGATGTACTTGAGCAAAAGTAATTTGAGATTAGTATCACTTCAGTGATAGTCGTCATTTTAAAAGATGATATTCGTCAGCTTCAGTTAGGGATGTTCCTCTTATTATTGTACCTGGCTTATTGGCATAGTTTTTCGGCTGTACTTTCCTGGAAGCCAGCACAATTTTCCTTAATTCATAAACCAACTGATCATGAATCGTAAGTTTTTTTTTATTATTAACCTATTTGTTTTGATCATCATATATGGTGCATGTACCTCACCAGGTGATAAAACTTTAAACACCCCCAGCACTTCCACCCCTGTTGATAATACAATTACTGAAGGCACTGATCCAAAAGGAATAGGTAAA
>JBKJPO010000401.1:0-3939 GCA_046595095.1 Chitinophagaceae bacterium | reverse complement strand
ACCTATGCTCCCAATATATTTATGCACGAGTACTACACCATCTTCGCTTACTGGCGCTGTGGCTGGAAATGTTGCGAATCCTAAAAGATTACTACCATCACCACCAGTCATTTGAGGGACAACCCAAATATTAAGGTACTTGCTCCGGTCCCAGATATTTTTTCCACCGCTTGCATTATATTTCATTGCGGCGGTATAAAATACAGTTGAATCCGTAAAAGTTCGGGTAATGCCGCCCGTTGGATTACCGCTTGGGTCAACTGTGGCAAGACAGAATTCAATTTCCACATCCGCTACATCACCCGCAAAAGCTCCCGGAGTACCGAAAGCATCCGGATTCAGTAAACGAAAATCTCGGTTAAGGATATTCATTTGATCTAATATCTGATCCATAGAAATGTTGGTCTCATGGGTATAAGAACTGTTGTACAAAACGTGAAAAACAACGGGGATTTTTTTAACTGTTGCCAATGTACCCACTGTTTTTTGAACAGCTATCATATTCTTAATTCGTTCTTCGCTTTCTATCACCATTTGGCGAAAGACAGGGTCATTATTATATCTCTCTACATCAAACACAGTTCCGCAGTTACGTTGACAGTAAGAAGAATTTCCTGCAATTAAAATACAAAAGAATGCAAATAGAAATCTGGTGTAAATATTATTGAGTTTCATAGATATCATTTAGCAATAATAATATTAGCGTATACCTCCACAGCCATCGGTAAAAACCTGGACACGCGAACCAGATACTGCAGCAAAGCCAGGTTTAAGATCAATATAATTGCCAGCATCTAAATAAACTGTACCCGCAGCAGGTATGGTTCCATTGGCTGTAATGCTATTGTTAACTTCATAACGGGTTAATCCACTGGGTAAGTTTGTAATCGTTACATTAAATACACAGGCAACACAACTATGGAGGCATGTTTCATTGCTCACAAAATTCCTGATTTCATTTCCGGGCTGTGTGCCAAACCCGGCATTAAAATTCATATTCATTCCCGAAAAAATACAATAACTCATAAATGTTCCGTTGGTAATACTCAAACCTGCAGTAGGAAATACTTTTCCTCCGCAAGTATCAAGCGAACCATAAACTAATGGCGATTGTGTAACCACGTAACCTCCATCATGCGTATGCCTTCCGTTTACCAAATGTCCTATTTCGTGTGTGATAATGTAAACCTGCTCATCATTCGCCGGTACAGGATAGTTGCTATAGTCACCAAAATAATTCATGTCGCAAATACAAAATTGCCCTACCAGTTTGTTAACCGGATCATCTACAAATTTTCCGCAAGTATTTGGCAAAAAACTTTTCATTTTACCGAAGCCACCGGCTAAGCCGCTTATGCCGCCGGATGTTCTATCCAGCATGACTGCGAAATTGCCATAAAAATTATTCTGGTAGTATTTTGCAAAAGTATATATAGCAGTATCCCGTGTTGTATGAATAAATGGATCAGCAACCGTCCAGATATTTATCTCAGATATTTTTGCATTGATGGTTTCATTAAGATAAGCTGTTGATACATCATTATAGATCGCAGTAATGTAATCAATGCAATTTTGAACATTTGATCCGCGGTTGATAAAAAGATTATTGGTACAATCTAAATAACCATAAATACATTTACTGGAAGCATCTGTAGGAGCTTGTGTATTCAATAGTATCGAGGGAGACAAAGGCGTTTCAGGCGTAGTTATTTTATCCAGTCCACAAATCTGATTACTTTTTGGCAAAATAATTTCTTCCTTATTATACAAAACAAGACTTCGATTATTCTCCCCTTGCTGTTTCTGTATAAATGAATACTTGGCGCTCTTATCCGCAATAAACATGGTAACAAAAGTTTTGCTGATGGTCAATACAACCGTTGTCGGTTCATAACGATTTTTGATAACTCCCCGATAATGAACAGGCTTCACATAATCGGTTGTATAGGTACTGTTATTCACCTTTACTTTATATTCATCCAATGAATAATAAACAAGCTCTACTGTTTCACTTCTATTTTGACTAACAGCAATATTAAAAGTAATAGCGTAAGGGGCCGACTCCAAGATATTATTTATTATCGTAGGGTCAACACCAATCTCATGGTAAATACCTTTACCAGCCACAGATTTAGAAGATTGATAGTTAAATAAATTAATATTTTCGAAAGGAATGTTATTCTGCTTTACACTTGCTATTTTACGCTGTAGCACGCTTTGTCCAAAACTTGTTATAGTAAATGAAAGCAAACCCATTATGAACAGGTATCTCATAGTTAAACTATTTATTGGTTTTAGCTAATTGCTCCTTTACTTTAATATTCTCGTCCTCAATTATTTTTAGCCGCTTCTCCTGGTCAATGATATATAAGGTCAGCTCTTCGATTTTCTCCATCATTTTAGTTTGCATTTCACCTAAGGCTATACCACTTTTCTCTACTTCTGCAGCAGCCGGCAAATTGGGAAGATGATTGTTGGCGCTGATATACGCTTCCACTTCATTTAAACTGCGCAGTTTATAATTTTTGCTGAATACATAATCAGGCCATGCAGCTTTAAGTTGTACCCGAACCTCTTCCGCAATCACTTTCCCATATACCCTTAATTTATATCCTGCACCTTTTGTGAGATCTTCGCCATCAAGATTAGGACTTCCGCAATACACAGTACCATCGTTGCCATCAACAGAGAACTGCCAGCCTGTAGAACCGTAAACCCCAAACTTTGTAGGCGTATACTGCCCCACAAAAGATGTAGGTACATTGAGGTTATTATCAAACCATATTCCTGAAGTATTTGCGCCATCGTTTCTTAGCCGGATACGACCGGCAACATCAAGTTTGAAACCCGGCGATGTTGTTCCTACGCCAAGATTACCGGCAGCATCCACAGTTAATAAATCCCCACCTACTGTATAACGATACAGTTTCATTTTACCACCATCGGCATACCATGTCCAGCCATTGTAATTTGCAAGACTCCGGTCTCTTGCAGCAAGACCAGCACCAGAACCATTACTTATAACAGTACCGGTTACCTGGAGATTCCCCCCAATATTTACACTCTCTGTAAAGTCATTTGTGAGCAAGCCTATTTTTCTTGTTGCATCATCAACATCAATTATAGTTGCATTGGTTGGGACATATTTTAATTTAAAGTTATCATCGCCCTGAGTCCCCATATCCCAGTTGTTGATCCCCAGGTTTTTGAAGCGTATAACAGAATACATGGACGATCCGTTTCTATTAAGCCTGAGCACTGCATTATCTCCCCCGGCTACTTGTGCATTCAATTCAATGTCTGCTGAACCGAAGCCTGGCTTAATCTCTAACATTGATAGAGGGTTAGTAGTACCAATACCCAATTTCCCATTTGGCAAAAGCGTTAATTGCGGCGCGCTGTTATTTGTTATAAAATTTAATGGATGGTTGGACACGGTGCCAAATGAGCCTCCTGCACTGCCAACATATGTACCTACTTTAATGGTACCATCTGTGTGTGAAATTCCTAATGAATTCGTAGCGGTAAGTACAGAAAACCTCTCGGTAGGGCTTATTGTTCCAACACCGACATTGCCGCCATCAGTGATTGAAAATCTTTCCAGCAGACTTGCAGGAGTAGAGCCGCCGAAAGTAAACATACCTAATCTAAACGTTGCACCTGAGCCTATAGTAGCAATACTTCCAGAGTAATTAGTGCCCATTTTAAAGAAAAGACCTGTTTTACCTGAAACTGTAGAATTATGTAGCATAAGAATAGCACTATCTGCTCTTTTCACTTGCAGTCGCATATCTGCCGGTACAAGTTCACCTATGCCTACATTTTGAGCCACAGCACTCATGGTGATAAAGGCTGTGACAATGAAGAAAATCTTTTTCATGTTAGAGGTTTTTATTTAGAAAATGTTAGAGGTTTTTATTTAGAAATAAGAATGCGTTT
>JBKJPO010000375.1:0-4664 GCA_046595095.1 Chitinophagaceae bacterium | reverse complement strand
GCCGAAAAAAAGTTAAGTTACCCGGGGGTCTGGAAATTACTGAATCGCGCAAAGAGAAAGTACAGTTTAGAGCCACTTAATTTTGTTAGGAAACTCTTCAGAAGGAAACTTGGAGTCTACTATCTCAAATTTGAAACTTTCGATAATTTAATAATCCCATTTCTGAATTAACGTTTAAGTACTATCACCATACTGCGTTTTAGCAATTTTAGTCATGCCACAGTTTTTTTCCAGGCTCTGATTACCTCGCCAGGTGATTAAGAAAACCCGATTCTGACTTATTAGATCTACAAACGGTTGTTCAGCCGGCATTTACCCTATTTTTTATTCATTTTAGACATCTTTGACCTGTTAATTGGGAAGGCTTTAATTGAGCTCAGCCCAAAACATATTAAATTTGCCTAACTTATTACAACTGGAACCAGGAAATGAAACGGAAATTAAATCTCTTCTGCCTGCCTTATGCGGGGGGAAATAAATATTCTTACAGGGAATTTAAAGCAAAAGCGCCGCCTTTTCTTAATTTAATTTCCCTGGAATACCCAGGTCGTGGAGCTAGGATGAATGAACCACTGGAAAGAGATATCACCAGTATAGTAAACGATTTGTATGATCAAATCCGGAGTTTAATAGATAAAGAAGATTATGCATTTTATGGGCATAGCATGGGTGGCCTCGTTGCTTACTTGCTTACAATTAAGATAATTGAAAATAACCATAAGCAACCCTTGCACCTTTTTATCACAGGCACTTCGGGACCTGCTGCTATTACAAGAGGTGAGAAAAAACGATACCTTCTTGAAAAAAAGGAATTTTTGGAAGAGATTAAAGAATTTGGCGGTATGCCCGATGAGGTACTTGATAATGAAGAATTATTACATTATTTCGAACCTATCCTGCGCGCTGATTTTGAAGCAAGCGAAACGTATACCCATTTAAATAATCCTCCATTGAAAATCCCGATAACGGTAATAACAGGCACAAACGAGGATCTGGAACCCGCGGATATTAAAGCATGGCAAAATGAATCAATAGTTAACGTTGATTTCAGAAGCTTGCCCGGCAAACACTTTTTTATCTTTGATTACGTTTATGAAATAATTCAAATTATAGCAAAAAAATTAGCGACCCTAACAAAAGTTCATCATTATGAATGATAAAAAAATGTATCTCAAACCAAATGTGGTTATAGAGCCCCTGGTTGATAACTGGTATGCCTGGAGTCACCTGGTTTCTCCTGCTACTGCGGCAATGAATATCACCGGAAGGCATATGACAATTATTGAATCATACCTCATGGCCCCGCAAATTCATGCAGAAGCCGTACTCAATCCTAAAATGCGTGGAGGCCCATTCATGGATTTTGGTGGAGGAAAAATAGCAGAAGTAACAGCCCTCCAGGAGAAGTCGATCAGGAAACACGATAACCTCATAAAATTTTCAAAAGCAGTTAAAGAATTAGATAAATTACTTGCTGCTGAAGCCAAAGGATTTGGCCTGGAAGATTTGTATGCGAAAGTACCCGAGATCCTCAAAGGATATGTAGAACTTTTCTATGATAGGAACAACAATGCCAGCTTCCGATTTTTTGAATCCCTGTTATACCAAAGTGAATTCTACAGTAAAAATTCCCAGAGTATTGCACTCTGGCTTACTGATAATGATCATCGGCCATTCGTGCTTAGCACACCCCGTCTTGAAGAACCTGATGTTTTGAGCCTGGATATTCCTTTTGATCATACCGGCATAGACGAACTTGCCAAGATGAAACGAAATCCACAGACGCTTGGCTACATAAAAGCCATGTTGGGTATCCCGGCATCTAAAGAAGAGTTGTTTGAATCTTTATTTACAGAAACAGCACCTCCGCAATACGAACGCTATACAGGGGATAAGATAAGGATGCGCTATTTTGGACATGCATGCATATTGGTTGAAACCAAAGACATAAGCATTCTCGTGGACCCACTTGTAAGTTACTATGGCTATGTATCTGATGTAAACAGGTTCTCTGATTCCGACCTTCCGGATACAATCGATTACGTTTTGATCACGCATAATCACCAGGATCATATCCTTTTTGAAACATTGCTGCCACTAAGGCATAAAATAAAAAATATCATTGTACCACGTACCAACAGTGGAAGGTTGGAAGATCCCGATCTTAAACTGATGTTTAATAATATTGGATTCGAGAATGTTGTGGCCGTAGACGAAATGGAAACAATTCATTTTGAAGACGCTGTTATCACCGGGCTTCCTTTCATTGGAGAACATTCTGATCTCAACATTCTTACGAAATCATGTTACCTGGTTCAGATAGGAGAATTCAAGCTTATGTTCCTTGCCGATTCAAGAATCGTTGAGCCCGCATTGTATACGCACATTCACAAACAAGTAGGTAATGCAGACGTAATGTTTATAGGAATGGAATGTGATGGCGCACCATTAACCTGGCTTTATGGGCCATTGCTCACTAAAAAATTACCGAGAGATATGGATGGAAGCAGGAGACTTGCTGGCTCAGATTGTAATAAAGGAATGTCTCTGGTTGATATTTTTAACCCTAAAGAGATTTACGTTTACGCCATGGGGCAGGAGCCCTGGGTCGAATTTATCAGCAGCATAAAGTATACTGATGAATCAAATCCAATCGTGCAATCCGATAGGCTTGTAAAACTCTGCACAGAGCGTGGTATTGTTGCGGAGCGATTATTTGGGGAGAAAGAACTTTTGTATGAAAAGCAATCACGCACAGCAAAGGCAATTTAGTGAGGCAACTCATTTTTTTTAAAATTTATGATTGAACATTGATCATTGAATATTTGAGAAACTGATTTATTAATATCAATCTGTAATTAAGCCGTATTTGCGAGGCGGCTTTAGGTTAAAATTTACAGAGTGATAAACTCCCCATGAAAGAAGCGACGTTTCGATTACATCCGGCGCAGCAAGACGTTTTTATTGATCAACTCATAAACGTCAACAGCCCCCAATATAACATTGGGGGATATATTATTTTAAAAGGAATTCTCGAAAAAGATAAGCTTCGCGAAACTATCGAAACCTCTCCTGGGATCTTTGATGTTTTCAAAATGCGATTTGATGCAAATGCCCCTGACCTCATTGGCTATACCGATGAAGATTATAAAGTCTTTGAACTCGGGGAAATTGATTTCAGTGATAAATCGGATCCACAGAATCATGCATTAGAATGGATGCAGGAGAGAATGAATATTCCATTTCCATTTGATAAAAAGCGCTGCTCATTTGAACAGGTTTTAATTAAAATCTCGGCAAATGAACATTGGTTATTAGGCCGGTTCCATCACCTGGTTATGGATGGTTACGGGTTTATAGTTTGGGTACAATATATGGCAAGGAAATATCGGGCTTTGGTAACCAGCGAAAACATTTCATTTACTTATCCTTCCTATCTCAATGAAGCGGCTATGGCAAATGAACCTGCTTCAGGCTCACACCAGGTAACTCATGATGATTACTGGATAGAAAAAATAAAAACGAAACCGGGAAAGATTTTTAATAAAAAAGATGCGAGGCAAAATAAATCAGAAAAGCCTGGAGCTATTTTCAATTTCAATATTAGTGAAACCCAGCGCTCGGAACTCGAAGAGTTAACAGTAACCACTAAGGCAAGCCTTCAGCAACTCACTATTGCAGCACTCCTTGTATATTTTGGAAACATATCACCAGGTAAAAAATTCATTTTTGGTATTCCGGTTCATAAACGAAATTCCAGGAAACTTCGCAGCATTGTTGGCCTTTTCAATAGCTTTCTACCTTTTGAAGGATTCTTTGAGAAAGATGCAACAGTGCTGGATCTTATAAGGAGCGTAGCATCTTCTCAAGCCAAAGATTATCGCCACCAGGATTATAAAACGGGCAACTTATTAAGACATTTGCAATTGAACCCGGCAGAAGAAAATCTATGGGATGTGATCGTAAATTACCTGCCCTTGAATTTTGAACTTGATTTCGGAAAAGAAATTGATGCGTCAATATTCCGATTGGTAAATGAATTCGAAAAAACTCCTTTACAGGTTTGCTGGAATGATTACGGCAAACAACAGGCGCTTGAATTACAAATTCATTTTTCAAAAGAGTATTTCGATCCGGATGAAATAAAATTTTTAGCCCAACGGCTTCTTTTTATTTTGGATCAATTCAGTACTGATCCGGGAAAAATTGTTGACATAATCGGGATATTGCCAATAGAGGAGAGGATGCTTTTAGAAAATTTCAGTCACTTGAAATTGAAACCTGTTGATGTTCCATTTCTTCTGCCATTTGAAAATTACCAGCTTTGCATTCTTAATGAAGAGGGCCGGCTTTTACCCATCGGTATTGAAGGCGACCTTTATTTTGTTGAAGCCTCAGAGGGAAAGATATCTGCCGCTATAACTTTTGAAAATTTTTCAGAAAAATTATTTGATACCAGGTCAGAAAAGTTTTACAAAACAGGGCAACAAGCCAGGTGGACAACAGCAGGTAAGATTGAGTTTATTATGCACAACGTTTCGGTAAAGGAGCATGAGGAAAAACCCATAACGATTAATATAGCTTCGACATTTGTCGCAGAACCGCTTGAAGAATATATTAACTATTGGAGTAAAGTATTTGAATTGAACCTGGCAGTTAATTTC
>JBKJPO010000447.1:0-6501 GCA_046595095.1 Chitinophagaceae bacterium | reverse complement strand
GTGAGTTAATTTTACTCAATTTAAATAAGCATCAACTTTTTAGGTATGAAGTAAGGAATTTTTACAGTAAGCTTGTAAATCATCAGAGACCGAACAAATTCTTCAACCGGAAATTCTGAATATCTATGCTGAAAGCAATATTTTTTACAAACCTTTTTTCTGTAATAGTTGATTTAAAATAATCTCTGTAAATTTTGCTATATAAGAGCGGGATATAAACATTGACTATGTTCTTAAGTAAAGATACCTGTAAGCCCGCATCATATAAAAAACGGCCTGATGATGAATTCTCCTTCCATGCTTCTGCATATGTGCCCAGATCGAGGAAAACTTTGATAGGTATTTTCACGGGTAAGACCGACAAGGGATTGATAGCAGAGGGAATGTCTGTTTTAAGATTCAACGCAGCCAGCCAATCATCTGTACGGCCAACCTTCGCAGCCAGTAGATCGGTGCGCACCTTAAATCCGCCATCCCTAATCATAATCTGTTGTGAAGAGAACTTATCAAATTCATTCCTGCCAATGAAGTAATTGCTATAAGTATAATCTTCATAACCTTTTGGACCTGTCATATTCAGGTGATATCGATCTGTACGAAATTGTGTGAGAAAAGTTTTATCACCCATGTACATAAATTTACCTGCAAACAACCGGAGATTAATACCACCACCCTTGCTGAAATTGAAAAAATATTTTCCCTCGAAGGCGGCCCTGATAAAATCTTCACCTTGCTCAAATTGAATTTCCCCTCGGTAGGGATATAGAACCCGGTTATTCTCAACAACAAATTTCAATTGGTTAAGATAACGACTTGCTTTCGGATAAGTAATGATATCCAGCAATTGCACAGTATCCCTGGTAAACATCAGTTCTTCTTCTTCAATGAAGAATGTTTTCCATTGAATGAATTTAGAAACTTTACTACGCGGATTTTTTGATTTAAAATCAAATCTTATTGAAGGCACCAGTTTTTGCATTCCAAGAAAATTACGGGTACCGGTGGAGTCAACAAAGTCATCTACATTGTGCCTGGCACCAGATAAACTCACCTCAATTTTGCTGAAAGTTTTTCCCGGATACCAGGAATATTCTAACCTTCCCAGGCCGCCAAAGTCTTTAGTGGCAGTACCGATTACCGGGGCAAGGAAAAACTGAAAATTGTTGGCTGGGATGGTATAATTATGCAGGGCAACTCCAAGTAATGCTTTGTCGTAAAAATTGTAGCCGATAGCCGGTGCAATGAAAATATGGTTAAATTTCGTTGTTTCTTTTAAGGTAAAAAAGGGCTTAATTTTGAACGGCCGATGTTGAATGAGTTCTCCGGGTAGTGGACCAGTTTTATTCAGTAAAGCAAATTGCTCATCAAGACTTTTTCCACTTACGGTTTCCAGGCTTTTTTTAAGATCAGCGGGGTGGGGATGACTGAATTTATTTTGCTGGTAAAAGTATTTCATTCCGCTATCAAGCACTTGCTTTCCAAGTTCCCGTTCAAGTAACTGCATCCACCTCGAAGTTTTTTCATAGGAAATAAGAGAATAGTTTAGCGCAGAAAAACTTTCTGAAGGAGTTGCAATTGGCTGATCAATTTTTGTTTTAATTATGTGCTGGTAAATAAATTCAATTTCATCGCTGCCAGCAACGAGACCAGGTTTCTTTTTATTCCCGGATTGCCCGACTGCCGGAAACTCAAGGCTATAGCGCTTGTCATAGTAAACATTTATGCCTTCATCCATCCAGGAATTTGACCTTTCATTCGATCCGAGTATTCCATAATTCCAGTTATGGCCTACTTCATGTTCTATTGTCATCTCAAGCTCACGCTCATCAGACAAATCGCTGATACTTGTTATCATAGGATATTCCATGCCTCCATTAAAACCAATTGGCGCATGAATAGCAGTAACTACCGGGTAAGGATATTCGCCAAGCCAGGCGCTTCTTGTACGCACTGATTGTTTGAGATAGCGTATGCTATTTTTCCAGGTTGCAGAGCCTTGCGGCCTGTTAAACGCCCAGGCTTCAATTATTTTTCCAGAAGCAAGTTGCAGTGTATCAAATTGTACCTGGAATGTTCTATCTGCAAACCATGCAAAATCATGGACGTTCTCTGCTTTGTAACTGAGCGTTTTATTTCCTTCAATTATAGGAGAGGCTGCAACTACTGGGGCCTCCTTTATCTTTATAGCATATGCGCCAATTTTTTTAGGCTTTTTATTTTTGGTTAATGCTGGATTATCGGCGGAGACTGTTGTTTGGCCCCTAACCATTATTTTAGATTTTAAATAATTTTTTTCATCTTCATTCTGAAGCAACCCGGTTGCTGCTGCGATATAACTTTTCGGTAGTGTTATTTGCACTTGATAGTTACCGAATTCACTGTAAAACTCTCCCTGGTCGAGATAGGGCATGGGATGCCATCCTGTTTGATCATACACCGCCGGCTTTGGATACCATTGCGTAACCTGGTAAGTATTTTCCACATGGCCCCCACGCGAAAAATTAAATGGAAGCTGCACATGAAATGGTGTGCTGATCTGTATAGTCATCCCGGGGAGCAGGAAAACCGGTAATATAAGTTTGGCAATATCGATATGTTGTGGATGGTCTTCAAGCCGCGATGTAATCCCATTCACTTTGAAGTTGAGCCTGTTAATATATCCTCTCTTTTCTTTTTCACTAAAATAAAAATCTGGTCTTCCATTTTCAAGAAACTGATCACTAAAAGCAGTTTTATCATTCTTATATGCATTTGGCCAAAGGTGAATCCAGATATAATTAAGGGTATCGGGAGAATTGTTTGTATACTCCATTTTTACAAATCCGTCAAGTGAGTGATCTTTATCATCCAGGCTCACATCAATATTAAAGTTCACTTGCTGCTGCCAATATTTTTGCTGGGAAAATGATGCGTTTTGAAAACTAAGAATTAGCAGCAGGGAAATGGAACAAATAGCCAGGAACTTCTTCATTGTTTAAAAATAACAATTAAACATTAACCAATAAACATTAAGCATTAAACTCCCTATTTTCCTTTTCCAAGGAATATGATCCGGATGGTATGTATTAAAATTTTAAAATCAAGGGCAAGTGAAATATTCTCTATATATATCAGGTCATATTGCATTCGTTGTATCATCTCCTCCACATTTTCTGCATAGCCGAATTTAACCATACCCCAACTTGTGAGCCCGGGTTTTACTTTTAAAAGGTATTTATATTCGGGATGTTGCAGCATGATTTGTGCAATGTAGAACTGCCGTTCCGGTCTTGGCCCTACCAGGCTCATTTCCCCTTTAAGAATGTTCCAGAATTGTGGCAGCTCATCAAGTCTCCATTTGCGCATAACTTTGCCCCAGGGTGTTATTCGTTGGTCATGCTCACTGCTAAGCATGGGGCCGGCATCCTCAGCCCCCATTACCATTGAGCGGAACTTGAGGATGTGAAATGGCTTACCCTTATGTCCAATCCTCTCCTGGGAAAAAAGTATTGGCCCTTTGGAAGATAATCGTACACGCAGTAACGTTACCAGGATTAATGGCGAAAGGATCAACAGGCTTACCAGGGAAATCATAATATCCATCACGCGCTTCAGATTTTGTTGCCATGGCAGCATAAGCCCGGTGTTGAGCTCGATAAGCGGAATTCCCAGCACATTGGTGGTTTTTACAGCACCGCTAATAATATCCACTTTGTCGGGCATGAGCTTCACATTCACATCAAACTCACCAAGGTGCTGAAGGATCTTTTCAAGTTTGCTTCTTTCAGTATGCTCAAGTGCAATTATGATCTCAACAATATTTTCAGAGCGGATCAATGCTTCCAGGTTATCAAGGCCCCCTAATTCCGGCAGAAGCCCTTTAAGGAGCGAAGTTCCATTTTGATCCACAGGAATAAAACCTTTCAGGCGATAACCTTTGTTTTCCTTGTTATTAATTATGGATTGATAAAGTGCAAAAGCATTTTTAGCAGAACCTATTACAAGGGTATTAAACCATACTTTTTCCGTTTGCAACTGTGCGTGTGCGGTAGTGAGTAATACCAGGCGAATAAAAAAAGTCAAAGTAAAATGAAGGGATAGGAGGGTAAAAAATTCTTTGTAATAAATCGTATAATCACCTTTGGAATCATCAAGCAGGAATAAAAAGAATATGCACGTGCAGCCGATAAGTGAAACCAGGAGTGTATGCAACAATTCTGCAAGCCTCGATTTATAATAGATATCCTTGTATGTTCCGGTCAAAATGTAAAGCATAAGCCAGCCGAAAGGAATACCTGCCGAGCTTATATAAAATTTCGCAGAGACTGAATAATCTTCATTCAGAAAATGTTTTCTCAGGAAATAGAAGAGTATCCATGCCAGGCTTGCGGCTATAAAATCTCCTGCAGCATATATCTTTTTATTGATCCTTGGTGACACTTTATTTTTGAATCGGGGGTTTGTTGGGAGGAAAAAATAATGTTGTGATCATTAGAGCACTACATTCCGTTCAATTTTTTGCAATATCTGGTGAGCCACATCCATTGCCCTATATCCATCTACATCAGTTACAACCGTTGGGGTATTATTTACAATGGCGTCCCTGAAAGCCTCCAGTTCCATTTTGATTGCATTGCCTTCTTTTATTGAAGGTGAAGCTATCGCGATAGTTTTCATGCCATTATTTGTTTCAATATCAAAGCTGAAAACATCCATGTCTTCCCTTGTTTTTATTTTTATGATCTCTAGTTTTTTGTCGAGAAAGTCAACGCCAATGTACGCATCTTTCTGAAAGAGCCTCATCTTCCGCATTTTCTTCATACTGATTCGTGATGATGTAAGGTTAGCTACACAGCCATTATCAAATTCTATCCTTACGTTTGCAATATCTGGTGTATCGCTCATAACATTTACGCCATTTGCAGAAATACTCTTTACCCCGGATTTCACAAGGTGAAGAATAATATCGATGTCGTGGATCATTAAGTCAAGTATAACACTCACATCAGTACCTCTCGGATTAAACTGGGCGAGCCGGTGTACCTCGATGAATAATGGTTCAATATCAAATCCCTCAAGTGCAAGGAATGCAGGATTAAATCTTTCCACATGACCTACCTGGAACCTGATATTTGCTTCCTTTGAGAGTTTAAGGAGTTCCTTTGCTTCTTCCATTGTATTTGCAAGTGGTTTCTCAACGAACACATGTTTGCTCCGGAGTATTGCTGCTTTACAAAGTTCATGGTGATAAATTGTTGGCGCTACTATATCTACTGCATCACACGCATCAACCAGTTTCCCGGCATTTTTATATCGCTTGATTCCATATTGTTTCTCAACTACAACAGCATGTTCATCATTGGGGTCATAAAAACCCACCAATTCAATTCCCAAAATCTCTTTCCAGTTATTCAAATGGAATTTCCCAAGATGCCCTACGCCAATAACACCTACTTTAACCATAATTAGTATTGAAGTGGTCAAAGATAATGGAAAGTATAGAGAGTAGGGAGTTGGCAGAAGCAGTGGGCAGTAGCAGAAGCAGTGGGCAGTAGCAGTAGCAGTGTGCAGTAGCAGTAGGCAGTGGCAGTAGGCAGTAGCAGTAGGCAGTAGCAGGGGCTAGTGGCTGATCATCAAACCTTCTGGTTTCAGTAGTAACGGTATCAGAATGCGGGATTCAGTTGGAATACCCGCCGCTCTCCACTCTCCGGATGGGTAAACTCCAGATAATCCGCGTGCAAATGGAGCCGATCCGCCTGATTGCCATATAGGTCATCCCCGATAATAGGCATATTCAAGCCCTGCGGATGAGCGGCGTGCACCCGTAACTGATGGGTCCTTCCGGTAATGGGAAAAAAATGAACTCGGGTAGACTTGTCTGTTCGTGAAACCACCTTCCACAAGGTTCGGGCTGCCTTGCCATATTCATAACAAACCATTTGTCGGGGCCGGTCGTCCAAATCTACACGCAAGGGCAAATTTATAACACCTTCTTCGCCTGCCAATATGCCCTCCAGATCCGCCACATAGCGTTTTTTAACCCTCCGCTGGAGAAATTGACTTTGCAGGGCCTTGTGTACTTCTGCTGTTTTGGCCAGCACCATCAGTCCGGAAGTGGCCATGTCGAGCCGATGAACGATCAAAGGGCCACTCGCATCAGGGTATTGCCGTTTGAGCCGAAGATACACCGAATCGTTTTCTTCTTTGCCAGGCACAGAGAGCAGGGAAGCAGGTTTGTGTATGACTAGCAGCGCATCATCTTCATACAGAATATCGGTCGATAAGGAAGCGGCATCCAGGCTAGAAAGCGGGTTGGGGTCCAGGTCCATGCCCTCGAGCATGTGGGCCAGAATAGGGGCACATTTGCTTCTACAAGCAGGGTAAAAATGGCCATGTGTGCGAATTTCTCCAATCGGCGATTCACCCCACCAGAATTCAGCCATGGCCAGGGGTTTCAAGTGAAGCAGAAAGGCATATTGAAGCAGTTTGGGGGCTGCACACTCGCCTGCGCCTGCGGGTGGC
>JBKJPO010000155.1:0-11777 GCA_046595095.1 Chitinophagaceae bacterium | reverse complement strand
TTTTTCGGCGAGGTATGTTTCCAGCCATTCCAGAAAGTATTTTCTAACCACATCATAATTGCCTTCAGCATTTACCCTCTGCACACATGAACCTTCTCTAAGTCTATACCTATTGTTGCATTGGGATGATATGAATACAACTTCATTAAGGTAAACTTTAAGCAAAAAAACCTGGTCTTCATAAAGCTGGTAGATGCCTTTAAAATTCTCCTCGAAACAATACTTTTCCAGGATCGACCTTCGAATTATAATGGATGATGGACAGGGTGCGAATCCTTCCCCAAGCGGATACAATTTTTCTGCCAGTTGAGGTGGAGGAAATAATTTGTTCTGTTCTTTTCCCACCATAATGAGTCTATCTTTCTTTCCTGTAGGTTGCCAGCTTTCCCAATATTGAGAAGCTTCACATACCATAACCGCTTGAGGATAATCTGAGAGTAATTTAACCTGTGCGGATAATTTTCCCTCTAGCCAAACATCATCAGCATCAATAAAAGCCACCAGCGAACCTGAAGAAATAGATATTCCATGATTTCGGCTTGCACTTGCACCTTTATTTGAATGCCCCGAATGTGATGTGTAAATGATTTTACCTGGATAAGCAAGGGCATATTCTTTTGCAATCCGGCTGCTTTCATCAGTAGAGCCGTCATCGATCAGGATCATTTCCCAATTTGTATAATCCTGGTTCCGGACGCTATTAATTGCCTCCTCTAAAAAAAGATCAACATTAAAAAATGGCGTAATAACTGATATCAGTGGAGTCATCGATTCATTCTCGTGGATAGCTTCAATAATATCTATTCCAATTATCCAAATGCTCTTCAAAATCCTTCCCTGTCCAGTTCTTTACATGAAACCTGCCCAATTGATATGGATCTGAAGAAGAAGTTACTATTTGTTCATGTGTGGTGAAGGCAAGGCTTAAATTTTCCTGCTTCGCAATGCTGATGGTATCCTCGTTAAAAATACCGTATGGGTAGGCCAGAGCTGAACATTTTTTGCCAAAGCGGATGTCCAGTTCCTGCCTGCAACCAACAATTTCGTTTTCCTGGTAACCCCTGGAATGAAAAGATAAAGCAGGATGAGTATGGGTATGGATCCCAAGCTCGAAATACTTGCTGGCAGCCAATTTGTTCAATTGGTTATCATCCATGGGATAATCGCTTAGTTCATTGCCTGCCTTATACCCGGCCCAATCTTTAATTTCATTTATATGTTCCCCGATCTTGCTCAGGACTAATGGTCTTAACCTTTCCCGGAGTGAAAGATATAATTTGATCCTTTCCGTAGGTGCTGGTGCCGGCCATACCCAGGATGCATGCTTAAGCTCGTGTTCACTGCAAAGCTTTTTTTCTATGGATGAGAATGTGAAACTTTCACCACCAGGATCAAGACTTAGCGAAGTGGGAAGTTCGGGTGAGTTCAAAAGAATATCTTCTAAACTATCCCACCAGAATTTTTTCCCGGAACCAATATAACCGGTGCAGATAAAGAAACATGCTTTAATACCATGGTTCTCCAGTACAGGTGCAGCATTTGTATAATTGTCTGCATAACCATCGTCAAATGTTATACAGGCCGTCTTCGCAGAAATTGAATTGTTTTCCATTTGTTCCGCCAGTTCATTTGTGGAAATGAATTTATACTTTTTCTTCTGCAGCACAGAAATCTGCTCCTCGAAGTTTTGCGGACTTACACTCAATTGCCATGGGTCGGTTTTCAACTCAGCAACGCGATGGTACATTAATACTATGGCTTTACTTCCAGTAGGGCTCCTGAATTTATTCAACAAACGATCAAGCATACACGCTTATTGTGGTTTAACTGCTTTTGCCGTAATAATGACCTGGTAATGCGGATCAACAAAATCCATGTCTTCTTTCCTGATCTCCTTCAAGCCCATTCCATATAAAAAAGCAGTTGCTACCAGCACATTACCATGAGTTTCTACAACGGTAGTTTGAACAGGGAATACTTCTAAAAATATTCTTGTGATCGATGCTTCAGTAAATGACCACAGCCAGTAATTTTTCCATTCACCCTGGTCGATATGGGTTATACCCGGCACCGTTAGTAACAAGGTGCCGCCTGGCTTAAGAATCCTTTCACAGGTTTTCAGAGCATCTTTATATTCGTATATCAGGTGAAGAGTTTGTGTAAGAATAATACAATCAAAAGTATTATCCTGTATTTCGGGGGCATTGCTCAGGTCGCCTACAAAAGTCGCTTTCTCGTTTTCTTCGTTAACGTGGAGGACATCGCTTTTTGTTACATTAGTCTTCCCGAAACGTATAGTATAATCATTATCACCAATCTCGAGAACCCTTCCCTTAATGCAGGATTCATTTTTCCCAAGAAAATTTTCAATATAATACCGGTCAACGGGGCCTCCCCGGCTATAGCCAAAATCAGTATTAAAAGGTGTTACACGGTTAAAATCTCCTTTATGCACTTTGCCTCGCTTAGGCAGAAAAGTTTTATACATTCCGACTTTGTGAAGCTGGCGTAATACCAAAGTCGATGCAGTATCTTTTATGAACCTAATCATTGGTGAAAGGGGCTTCATCAGTTGGTATTTAAAGTAAAGAGACCTATTGTATTTCCAAAGCGTGTGAAGAGATTTATTTTTAATATCTTCAGTAACATTTTTATTCAAAATATCAAAATATAATGGGAGGCCGTAAAGTTTTCTATAATATTGAAGGCCTTTTTTCAGATTGTTCCTTTCCCGCTCATCACGTAATAGACTCTCCTGCCGATGTAAAACGGTTAAAATAGATTCAAGCATCAGATGTGGATTCCCCGACATGTTCGTTGAATGTATACGATAAATTGCAATCGGCTGAGTATGATGGATCACACTGTGTTTCCTGGTGATCTTCAAATACAGGTCATGGTCTTCACAAGCTTTTAATGAAGTATCGTACCTGAATGAATCAAAAACCCATTTTCTGAACATCACAGCACCATGCATGATAATAAAATTACCCTGCAGGAAATGATTAAAATGATCAGCTTCTACTACCCGTTTTGAACCATTAAACATCTCTTTACCCAGGAACTTAAATCCACCTGAAACAAAGGCTGAGTGTTTATCCTGGCGCATATACTCCAGGTTAATAGCGATTGCTCCTTGGAGTAAAAAATCATCTGCATCAAGAAATACAAGGTAATCTCCATTGCTGTTATCAATACCCTTATTACGTGCAGCAGAAAGTCCCTGGTTTGACTGGTAAAAATACTTTAAACCATCATATTTAGTAGCTACTGACTTAGTATTATCCGTTGATCCATCATCGACCAAAATAATTTCTATGTTTCTATATGATTGTGTGAGGACGCTTTCGATTGCCTGCGAAAGATAATGTCCATGATTGTAGCAGGGAATTATTACAGAGATAAGTTCTGATGGGTTTATGTCGGAAAAATTATGGCTGCCCATGATTTGAAATATATCCTCTCAATTAATTAACGGAAATGATTTGATTGATGTTTTATATTGATTCACCTGGTTATACTCTTAAAAGCATACAATAAATTATTCTTAAACCCTTCCTGCAAAATAATTATTTTTTAAAATCTAATTTTTATTGCCACGATTTCAACCATTATGCACTGATCAATTGCTCAGCATTTGATTTTGATCTTAGACGCTCGTGATTTAATACTTTTTCAGCGAAAGCCTGAAGTATCGTATCTATTGAGAGCCTTTCCTCTGCATATTGCCGTGCATTTTTCCGGATAGCCAGGTTATCGGTTTTTAAACCATTTTCCAGTGCCAAATTTAATGCCCGCTGGTTATCCGGTTCAATCACAATACCAGTGTTTGTTGATTTCACCATTTCATATAAGCTGGTACCGGCAGATGCTGTAACAATTGCCAATCCACCCACTGATAATATTGCTGTAAGTTTTGAAGGCATTACAAGGTCGCTGGCAACCGCTTTTTGGAGCACCAAATGTATATCTGCAAGGTTGAGCAGCATATTAAATTTATCAGGTGGCTGCAATGGAAAGAAGAAAACATTCTTCAGACCCATCTCCTGTTGAGATTTAACCAGGTTTTCTTTATAGGGGCCGGTGCCACAAACCAGGAATTTCACGCCCGGAATATCTTCAAAATATTTTGCTGAATGAAGGATTGCCTCAAGTCCCTGTTTTTCTCCGATGGCTCCAGAATAAAGTATAATTCTATCTGAAATGTCAAACCCAAACTTTGGTTTATGTTCATTTTTATTAGAAATTGGTTTAAAAAAATCAATGTCAGTCCAGTTCGGAAAATAAACTATGTCCTTGTTGCATTTGAGTTGCACTTTCCTGATCATCCCCTCTGATATCGTACTAATAAAATCTGCCCGTTTTAAAATAAATTTTTCCACAGCAAAAAGGATTTTGAGGATCACTGAAGACTTGATCATATTAAGATCACGTGCTGCATCAACCTGTAAATCCTGGATATGATAAAGAAATTGCGCCCCCTTTATTTTTTTATAAAGTAATCCAAGTAATCCAACCTGGAATGGGGGTGCTACGGTGATAATAAAATCATACTTCCTTTTAAAAAGAAATCCGAGAACCACAATGGAGGAGGTAAGAAAAAATGTAAGGTCAGAAAGAATCCGCTTTGACCCTGAAGGATTCTTTGGAACAAAATGGGGGCAACGTATAATCTTTACCGGTAGGGAATCGCCGGCGCTCTGTAAGTATTCTTTTTTATACCATGAAGACTGTTTGCTATATGAATCATGGATCTTCCACTGCGGATAATACGGAAATGTAGTAACCACTGTGCATTCGAATCCATGACTGGCAAGCCATTCTATCATCTCGCCGTTGTACTTACCAATGCCGGTAAGCTCAGGGAAATAATTACCGCCAAGCAAAAGAATTCTTTTAATTTTCATAAAGCACCTGGAAATAGTTTCTCTTAAAACCTCATAACTAACAATTCTTCAAAATAGGCAATCAAACTGGAAATTAATAAAAACATCTTTTATACTACTAGTGATAAAGGGAAAGCCGAAGCTTCCCCTTATAATGAATTTATTTAACAACAACCCTTTCCTGATAATGTTGGGGTCTTGTTGAATTTAATTTCCACTTAATAATCTATTCCTTCAACAAGCTCATGGTTACAGAATGCCCGCCGTTTGTTACCTGCAGTTTGTATGCACCTCGCGAAATGGCTGGCGGAAGTGAAATAGATTCCGTTGCAGAACCTCCGGAATGACTGATAACTTTTGTGAAGACCTGCTGACCTGAGGCAGTTATCAAATTGATTGTATATTCTCCTCTATCAACATTTTGCATCATAAGGTTAAATGTACTGCCCACCACCGGGTTCGGATAGATCACATAATCTGATGATCCACGCAAGATGTTCACGTTTACAATTTGGGTATACACTACTTCGCCAGAACGATCTATTACTTTGATCCTATAATAATTGTTTCCAATCACGGGGTTCGCATCAAAAAACTTGTAGGTAACTATCGATAGTAAATTTCTCGAAACAACTCTACCAATTTTTGTAAATGTTTGTCCATCAAGAGATTTTTCGACTTCATACCTATCAACATTTATCTCAGAGTGTGTTGTCCATTCTACTTTTATTCCCTGCCCTTTTTCGTATGCCTTAATTGAAGTTATTGTTACAGGTAATGCGGCTACTATGGGCGCAAAGATCACTTTAAACCTGTCACTTGCAGAGGATGCTGAGTCTTCGACAACGCTAAATTGTATGATTGTAATTGAGGCCAGGTCGATCATGTATTTAACATTCAAAAACTTGTCAACCAAAAAAGCTTTAAGGTTTGGATGGGCAAATCTTTCGGGATCAAACTGCCATTCATAATTTTTTATTTTTAAACCAGAAATCAGCAAAGGCAAAGTATCTGTAATGTCGATCAATGGCCTCGCTTCAATACTTAATTTCTTATCAGTTCTCTTAATTGAAATATTTTCATTCCAGTTAGGAATTTCCTCGGCATCATCGCCGTCCACATTTGATGAATAATCATTATTAAAAACAACGGTAACACCATCAGCAATTCTACGAATACTATCAGCACCATTATAATAAAGTGCTGCTGTAAATTGTTCAGCGGGGCCGGTACGGAAAACATCTGTAGATGGCCCGGAAGATTTGTGCGATTCCTTGATAGTAAATGTAGGAGAGCTCACATTGGCTTTGGCTTTAAGAAAAAAAGGCTGACCTGGCTGAATCTGCACAGTCGCATTGGTAGGTGTACTCTTGATACCATTGATATTTACTGTAACATAACCCCCATTTGTTCCAACATTCGGATCCAGATAAGTATAAAAATTCTCGAAACTTATTGCATTGGTGGTAGTTGGATCCTTGTATAATGTTTTCCAGTTAACGGGAGATACATACGGATTGGTTACCAAGCTTAATTGAAGATTGCCCTGAAGGTTTACAAATGTTTGTGTACCTGAAAGTATTTTTCCTGTAGAACGCAAAGTTGTATTTGACGAAGCGGAAAAGGTACTATCAACATTAAGTGGTGTGCTTCTATCTCCTCCAATATAAACCAGGTAAGCTTTTTTAGCATCCAGGGTTGTAGCATCAGTATTAATAGCAGCAACCCAACCAGGGGCTGCTCTTGATGGCTCATAGGTAAATAATGAAACTGCACCACTTTGGCTTGCGTCAAATCCACGCTGCCCATTTGCTGATCCATTTATGTGAATGCCATAATTAGCCACACTATTGGTATTAGCGGTAGGAGTTGAATTATTATTTCCTTCCTGCCAATTATCTTTTACAAATGGTTTAATGCCCGTTGCTGTATTTACAGAGGGTGTAAGTAAACGGAATGATTTATTTTGAAATGAACTGATAAAGCGTTCAACAGTTACATCCCCATTGATGTTTCCGGATGAATTACCTATCCGGCCATTGCCCGATGCGGTTGACCGTACTATCAAGCTTGCTGCATTAGCAATAGTTATATCATCACCAATACCATCGTTTACAATTAATTCAGCATTTGGTGCTATAATCAATTTGCTGTTACCAGTAATACTAAGTTGGTCTGTTGATACAGTGCCGGTTAAAGTTATGGTATCATTATTACGAATTACAATTCCGTCAGCGTCAATAGTAGGTACGAGTGTAGTATCTATCCACTTAATGCCATCTGCAGAGAATTGCCAGGCAGATGGATTGTCCCAATTACCCGTTTTTGTGGAACGGAAATATTTAGAAGAACGTTTTGGAGTAAATTTCATGGCTTCCAGATCCACGATGCGGTCATAATTAGACAAGGGTGTATTTGTCCAGAAATAAACACGCAATGTTTTTGGAGATGTCCAGTCGGCAGTAGGATCGAAGATTGGCGACGTAACAGGTGCGAATTTGGCATATTTGAAGATGACATTTCCAGCAGTGGAAATAATCTCCAGCGGTTGTGAATGTCTCGTAATTTTTTGCAATTCTCTATTCTCGCCCCGTGCTATTACCTGATTATTAGCCTGGATATACATTGAATCGCTAAAATCAGAAATGTGCCTATGTCGCGTATAGAACCTACTGATTATTTTATCATTTACATCAAGCACTTCGATATAGCTGCCACCTGATGCATTGTCTTCATTAGGATAATTACCTTCGTAATTTACTTTACCCGACAACTTCCATCCAACGAGGTTGGTATTTGTACCAAGTTCTCTCGATACTGTATGCACTGCGGAATTTTGGCGGAAGTGTGCATATACATCGAGGGACGATTTCTTATAAGATTTAACTCCAGTTTGAACATTCCACCACTTGCTTCCATAATCGGTCTGATCATTGACAACTGGATTACGTTGCCATCCATATTGCCCATCTATCAAAGTTGTTTTGTACGTAAGCCCTTCCATCAAAAAGATCGCATCTACTACCGGAGCAGGAATGGTATCATTTGGGAAAGATAAAATTTTTGTTTGCTGGTTTATAGAATTCAAATTAGAAACTTTCCATCGGTGAACACCAGCATGGCTACTTTCATCATTGTGGTAGATATAAATATTTCCATTTGCGTCTTTTACAGAAGCGAGTGAGAATGCATTGCCAGCCATCATTGGTGGCGGGGCTGGATCATTCTGCCAATCGGGGCCGGTGGTGCCAAACTGGCCAACCATCAAACCATTGTCGTAAACATGATTAAAGATATTGGTCTGGCTACTTTTCCAGAATTCGCCATGATAGTTCCAGAAGATATTATTATCTATTACCAGTACATCACCACCTGGAAATTGAACCCCATTTCCGATATCATATGCTCCATCACTTGGAAAATCACCATAATAGTCTTTATCGGTTACATGAGCTGTTTTCCATTTAAATTTATTATCGCCTAAGGCAACACCACCAAGATGATAGCCATTTCCGTAGCCATACTGAGTGGAAACATTTCCTTTGTCAAAAGATACAATAATGCCAGAAGTCGTCTTCTGTCCGGTTCTTCCGCCATCCCAACTGTAGGGGTCTGATCCAACAATTGGTGATATAGATGCCTGGATGATGGTATTGCTTGCCCAAATTGGATTATTCAAAGGATCAAATCCTACAAGATCATTCGAATACCATGAGGCCGCAGCGCCTATCCCTTGTCCACTCCCATAAACTGTAAGTGAACCATCTTTCTGTATCTGAAAATTGTAAGGATCAGTGATAATACCAGTAAAGCGGAGCGGACCTGACGGGGGTAACTCGACAACATGAAGTCTCTTTGTTCCTATATCTTTTATCAGCGCATAGGTGCGTCCGTTACTAAGAGTGGTTACATTCTTCAGGATTTCTGCCATGAAACTATGATAAAACTGAGGCGTGATAGTTCCTCTCCAGTTCTTTACCAGTTTCCATGATCCATTATCAGGTGCCAATGGTAAAGAATAATCTACTGCAAACTCGAGGTATTCATCAAAAACTCTGGTTGGGTTATTTGGATCAGCTGCAATACTATATGAACTAGGCAAGTACATGATCCTATCAATAAACGTCCTGTTAGAAGAGTAATGCTGAACCCTGTAATTTCCTACATCGCCTACCCAGAAAGAACCATCAGGCTGAAATGCAATAAAAGTTTTTAAAGGATCAACAGCTACTGCATCTGTAAAATCACTGAAATAGAATTTATTATCATTAACTGTAGGATCAATTGAGTAACCACCTAATGTACCAAGCGTCCACGAAGGTAAACCTGAACTATTGCTGAAAGCTTTAACCTGTTGGCTAATCCCGCCATCACATACTACAAGCGTGTTATTATCAGGAGAAACAGCCATTGCACGCGGTGACACAAGACCTGTTACAACTGCCAATGGCAGAGATAATAATCTTCCATCAGCCCCTACACCATATTTCTGTATGGAGACACCAGTTTGCACCCAGAGATTATCACTCAAATCACAAACCAGGCGGGATGCACCTACACCGGAAATGGTGCGTACCAATGCACCGGAAGTTTTATTAAAAACGTCTATGTTGCCTGAATAGCGTGAAATGAAAAGATAGATCCCGGATTTCTGAACTGCCATCCCCGCGATACCTGCATTAGCTGAAAGTCCGAGGCAGCTTGGATAATTTGGCCCGTAAACAGTTTGATAGTTAGATCCATTCGCAAAAATGGTTTGGACTTCGGTGGTTGCATCGATAGCAAATACAAAAGTCAAACCAGTTGGGGTTGAATAGGGATCAAACCCACCGTAGTAAATATTTATGTCGTCTGTGCACATATGTTGTGTACCCTGACCAAGACCTTTATAAAGAGAACCTACACCTTCCTTTTGTTGAGGAGTCGCAATATTGAACTTGTATTGGGAAGGATTCCCTTCATTATAATGTGCTGCTGTAAACGCTTTGCCCCCGGTAATCACCATCGCGTTCATAAATTGGAAACTCCTATGTACAGTAGAACCGGTAGCGTTTGTTGAGGTATTTCCAATAACTCCCTCCCATTCATATTTTACATTATTAGATAAGACTTTTACCTGGTAACTGCCATTTGGTACAACTACAGCTGCATCATCAAGCCCATCCCATTTTTCAGAATGGGTACCAGCACCATATGCTACTCCGCCCCACAATGTGCGAACAAGGGTACCATCAGTTTTGTAAACACCCGCACTTGTTCTTGCACTGTCTGTTAAGGTAAAAGTGAATGGTAACGTGTATGCGGACACACTGTTTGTGCTTTGCGCTAATGAAAATTTTGGGAATACAACACATAGTATGGCGCATAGTACTGCCAGAATTCTGGTGGACATAGGATATGGATTTAGGTCTATCCATACTAACGCATATCAGTTCTCATTATTATGTACATGGGATGAAACATCTATATCCTGGAAAAAAAATATATGAATTTGTACTAAATTAATTTGGAATTGAAGAATTGACAGCTGGCTAGTAATGGTCTTGATTAGTTAAGAAAAAACCTAAACTTGGCAATTACGATGCCAGACTGTGACGAGTGTAAAAAAAACTACAGTTATTCCAATAATAAAGAATTTTATTGTCGTTTAATTATTATTACACTGAGCAGATTAATTCCCCAGTGACTATTTCATAATGAAAAAAAAGAATCCAACTTTAAAAATGAACAAAAGCTATGCACAGAGACAATTAAACTCTTCCAGATCAGCTTATCGCTTTTTTATTTCTCTCATTTTAATTTGAATGAGAAACTCGTAATAACTTAAATTAACACAATAAATAAATCCTGGAATCCCTTCTAAAAAACCCAGGTTAATTAAATAAGCTTGAAAAAATCTCAGGAAAGGCCATCCAGGAACTTTACTAAGCCAGGATTTTAATGCGATATTGCGAATGCTTCCATGACCAGAAAAAATATTTTTAAAAGCAGGGCAATTAATTATCCTGGCCGCTGCCTCCTTTGTTGAATATTTATTATGTCGCTCTATCCAATGATACCATCCTTTAGAGAAAGCGTAATGAAGATAAGGTTCCCTGATATATTCAATCCTACCTATTACAATATCTTCTTTTTGTCCATGACCAAAATCTGTAAATCTTGCTCTTCCTTTGCGCATTAACCTGAATTGCCATTTGGGGAAGTTATCACAGTGCTTAAGCCATTTACCTTCCAACATCATTTTCCAACAACAATAAAATCCGGCTACTTCATCGTTTACAGTCTTTGTGGCTTCAATTATTTCTTTATAGAATTTATCAGTTACCAGTTCATCTGCATCAAGAAATAATATCCATTCATTTTTGATTTTAAGATTATCAAGAGCAAAATTCCTTTGTTTTCCAAAGCTTTCAAACGGGTTAATTGAAACAATGGTATTGTGTTGATTAGCAATTTCAATTGTTTTATCGATGCTGCCAGAATCAAGAACATGTATATCATCAGACCACTTTACAGAATGAATACAGGCTGGAAGATCAGTTTCTTCATTAAGCGTAAGGATTACCACTGAAATCATGAAGACTTAATATTTTTTTTGAAGGCCATAAGCAAATTGACGGAGGGCAGAAGAAAAATCAGTAATGCTTTTCAGATAGAGGTTCTGCAGTTTCAACCGATACAGAATGGTTATCCCTGGCTTTAAGAGGTTTGCAAGGATGTCCTGCACAAACCATCCAGGCGGGCATATCTTTTGTAACCACCGATCTTGCTCCAATTACACAGCCTTCGGCAACAGTAACTCCTGGATGAATAAATGCTTCAGCGGCTACCCATGCATTGTCGCCAATAATAATTGGAAAAGTTATCAGAGGAAAACCCGGCAAATTATAA
>JBKJPO010000076.1:0-7342 GCA_046595095.1 Chitinophagaceae bacterium | reverse complement strand
GACATTGATACCCTTGTTGAACCCATCAAAAATATTATAACAGGAAAAAAAGCTTGAACAATTCAAAACGATATAGTATAACTCAGGTCCTCATTTCCATTTTCTGGATACTCGCGGGTTCTGGCACTGTTGCCTTGTTGGTGGCAGCAATGTCTAAGAAAAACAGTATGCGTTGCACTTCAGTTGAGATTAACATCCAGGGTGTTCAGAATAATTATTTTATAGATCAGAAGGATGTTCGTACGATCATTCTTCAAATAAATGGCGGAAAACTGGAAGGCGTACCCGTAAAGCAGTTTGACCTGGGAAGGATGGAAGCTGCATTGAAGAAAAACATCTGGATTAAAAAAGCAGAATTGTTTTTTGATAATAATGAACACTTGAAAGTTGAAGTATTGGAGCGGGAACCGGTTGCGCGAATATTTACAGACCAGGGCAACTCATTTTATATTGATAGCTCATTTCACGTTCTTCCACTAAGTGATAAATTTTCTGCAAGACTGCCCGTATTTACAGGCTTTGTGGAAACAAGCAGGTTATCAAAAAGTGACAGCCTGCTTTTAAGGGATATCGGAAAACTTGCAGATTATATTTTAAATGACCCATTCTGGATGGCCCAGGTTGAACAGGTCGAAATTCAACCGGGACGTCAATTTGAATTGATCCCCAAAGTTGGTAACCAGGTAATAGTATTTGGAGATATAAGCGATTACCATCATAAGTTTAATAATCTCCTCACCTTTTATCGCGAGATATTAAGTAAATCCGGGTGGAATAAATACAGCAGGATTAATGTTCAGTACCAAGGCCAGGTGATTGGGGTAAGAAGGGGTGCCGAAGACAAGACTGCCGATTCTTTGCGTACTACTAATATGATGCAGGCAATTGTTCTAAACGCGCAGTCACAGGCTAATGACAGCCTTTCGAATATCCAGCTAATACCGGAAGAACAAGCTGGAATCGTAGTTATACAAACGGCAGAGAGGGATGAGATTTCTATTGGTGAGACTGTGGAAAAAATTGCGATCCCGGTTACCACGAATAAAATCGACAGTTCGCTAAAAAATAGCGTGCCTGCCACACCGATAGTAACAAAGTCATTGAAGCCTGCAGTAATTGTGAATCCTAAAAAGATAGATGAAAAAATTAAACAAGCCGCTGTAACAAAAAAGATAATTAAACCAGCAGCCAAGAAACCAATAATAAAAAAAGCCGTGATAAAGAAAGCGATGCCGGCAAATGAGAAACCCAAAGCGGTGATGCCGCCCAAAAATGATTATTAATAATTTTTAATTTATATAACAACTCAAAAACTATGAACAGCGAACAACCCATTATTGTAGGACTGGACATTGGAACCACCAAGATTGCGGCTATTGCCGGCAGGAAAAATGAATTCGGCAAACTGGAAATCCTTGGCTTTGGCCGGGCTAACAGTAATGGCGTACAACATGGTATGGTTTTAAATATCGACCAAACTATCAAAGCAATCCAGACTGCACTGGAAAACTGCTATGCCAGTAATCCAAATCTTGAAATTTCTGAAGTGTATGTTGGCATCGCGGGCCAGCACATCAAGAGCCTTCAAACCAGGGGAGATATTGTGCGACAAAATAATGATGAAGAAATAAAACAGTCGGAGATTGACCAGCTGGTAAATGATCAGTATAAAACTTATATACCTGCAGGCGACCAGATCATCGATGTTATTCCCCAGGAATTCACGGTTGATAATTTTCAGAATATCTCAAATCCTATTGGTTACAGCGGGGTAAAAGTTGGCGCTAATTTTCACATTATAACCGGTGATAAAAATGCAATCCGCAACATCAATCGTAGTGTTGATAAAGCAGGCTTGCTTACAAAGGACCTGGTATTGCAGCCTCTTGCTTCAGCAGCCGCAGTGATGTGCGACCAGGATCTTGAAGCCGGTGTGGCAATCGTTGATATCGGTGGTGGAACAACAGATCTTGCCGTTTTTTATGAAGGCATTTTAAAGCATACTGCGGTAATACCTTTTGGTGGCGAAAATATTACTAATGATATCAAGACTGGCCTGGGTGTATTGAAAACGCAGGCTGAGCAGATGAAGGTTCAGTTTGGTAGTGCACTCTCTGATGAAGCAAGAAACAATGCATTTATTACAATACCTGGTTTACGTGGTATGACCCCCAAAGAAATAAGCGTTAAGAATCTTGCCGGAATTATCCAGGCAAGGATGAGCGAGATAATGGATTTTGTTTCTTATCATTTGAAGCAGGTTGGTTTAGATAATAAACTACTCAATGGCGGGGTTATTCTCACGGGAGGCGGTTCTCAATTGAAACACCTCATCCAGCTTACTGAATATGTTACCGGGTTGAATGCAAGGATTGGATATCCGAATGAGCACCTGGCGGGAGGTCATATTGAAGAGCTTGCCAAGCCAATGTATTCAACCTGTATCGGCTTAATCTTAAAAGGTTATAATGATTATGAAAATAAACGTAAACAGTTTGAAAACCAGTTCACGAGAATTGAAGTGCCTTCAACTTTACAGCAACAGCAAGTAGATGAAGTTTTGGATGTTGAAGAGGAAACGATTGCGCCTAAAAAAATCAAACCCCGTAAATCTTTAAAAAGCTTTATGGATTCTTTCAAGACTGGATTAATCGACATGTTCAAGGAAGAAGAAGATGCCAAATTTAAAAATGATTAAAATTATATGTACCGTTAATCGCGGACATCAGGAATAATAAATATGCTAACCCATTAATTAATATTCTACCGGTGGACCCTCAAGAAGCTGGTGGAAACAATTTTCAAACTTATGATACATTTTGATCTGCCTAAAGAAAAATCATCCATCATCAAAGTTATTGGTGTTGGTGGCGGGGGAAGTAATGCAGTAAACCATATGTTCGGCCAGAGCATCGAAGGTGTAAACTTCATTATTTGCAATACTGATGCCCAGGCTATATCGCAGAGCCTTGTTCCTAATAAAATTCAGTTGGGACCACATCTTACACAAGGACTTGGTGCAGGTGCAAATCCCAAGATCGGCCAGGAGGCCTGTGAAGAAAGCCTGGAGGAGATCAAACGCATCCTCGAAGTAAATACAAAGATGGCATTTATTACTGCGGGTATGGGTGGTGGTACGGGTACCGGGGGTGCACCTATTATCGCAAAAATATGTAAGGATCTTGGCATCCTCACAGTTGGGATAGTTACAACTCCCTTTGCTTATGAAGGTAAAAAGCGTATAGCTCAGGCAGAAGATGGTATTGAAAAATTGAAAGGATATGTAGACACACTTCTTGTGATTAGCAATGATAAATTGCGCCACCAGTTTGGTAACCTTACTATGAAAGCTGCTTTTTCAAAAGCCGATAATGTACTGGCAACTGCAGCAAAATGTATTACCGATGTAATCAACAGTACAGGACAGATAAATGTCGATTTTGCTGACGTTTGTACAGTTATGCGTAATGGTGGTGTTGCAATTTTGGGCAGTTCTGCAGTGGAAGGAGAGAACAGGGCTCAGAATGCAATTGAGAGTGCATTGAATTCTCCTTTGCTAAACGACAACGACATCAGGGGTGCAAAGTGGATCCTGATAAATATAAACTCAGCGGAGGGTGAAAATGAATTTACGATGGACGAAGTAGAAACGATTCAAAATCATTTACTGGGCCAGGCCGGTGAAGACACTGATGTGATTTTAGGGCTTGGTTATGATAATTCACTTGGAGAGAAAATTGGTATAACACTAATTGCCACGGGCTTTGAACATAAAAATCCATTTGATAAGAAAGAAGAGCCAAAGATGATCATTCAGAAAGAGGAAAAAATCGTGATGACTCTGGCGACTCCAGAATCTGAGAAGAAAATATTTGTGAAAGAAGAATTATTCCAGCAATCATCAGAGCTTAAGGCAGAAGAAAAAATAAATCCGGAGGAAATAAGTGTAGTTGAGTTGGAAGCCGATACACTAAAAGGAAAACCGGGAAAGTCGACCGAGATAGATTTTATGGCCCCAACCATCAATGAAATTCTGCCGGAAGAAAAATCTGCTGAGATCGAAAAAATTGTGGAAAAGAAAGATAACTCGCCTGTATATTTTGAAATATCTTCGGGCATCATTGATTTCAACCCCACCAATGATAACCTTCAGCCAACTGCTGAATTGAATGAAATACCAAAACAGGAGGCTGATAACTCCCCAATAAAAGAAGCTAGCACTGCCCAGACGTCGGGCGGTTATTTGGCCAGGCCTTCACAAATTTATGTTGAAGATCAGGCTACCGCAGAATCCAAAACCATTGAGGAACCACCATTGCGTCTGGAAATCCAGGCTGACGAGCCACAGATTGACATGCAATTGGTTTTGAAAGATTCCTTAGAAGCGACGGAGGAACAGGAAGATCAAGTACAACAAACTCAGCCCATCATGATGTCGACTGCAGAGGAGCCGCCTATGGTGGACGAAGCAGAAGAATTAAAGCGCCGGGCTATGGAACGCATTGCGAAGCTGCGTAATCTGTCTTACAACAATAACGCAGCTGATCCTAATAATGAGTTTGAAACGGTGCCAGCCTACCTCCGTCGCAATATGGAATTGCATAATTCAATAGCAGATGTGGAAAGCTTTTATAGCAATTATACCGTTAAGTCTTCTCCCAATAACCAGGCAGAAATCAGTACGATTAATAAATTCCTTGATGGCAAAAAACCGGATTAAAAATATTGTTGTGTAATACCTATTAAAATTCAGACGCCCCGGCTGTTCGTATTTACGAAACCGGGGCTTTTTATTAATGATAGATTAGTAAATGACTAAATGTCATTTTTAAGTGAAAGCGAGCCATAAGTATCATTTGTATTGATTTTTTTCATTGATGGCAATTTCTCAGGTTCGAATTATTTTAAACTAAATTAATTTGACCAGGGCTAAATCTTCAGGAAAATTTTATATGAAAACAGATGTTTCCGAATACCTCCAAACCATCTGCCGGTTTGTTTTAATATTGCTCACCACCTGTTGCTTATTTTCGTGCAATGCAGATAAATCGGGCAATCCTAAAGTTGAAATCGAAACTAAATTCGGGACAATTGTCGTTGAACTTTATCCGGCCCAGGCACCGTTAACCGTAGCTGCATTCCTACGCTATGTAGATTCTGGGTATTACAAAAAAAGCGCATTTTACAGGGTGCTTACAGAGGAGAATCAATCTTCAGAATCATTTAAGAGTGAGCTAATCCAGGGTGGAATCTGGGAATCAAATAATAAGTTTGCAATTTCATTACCCGGAACTCCACATGAATCAACAGAAAAATCTGCTATTTTGCATAAAGATGGAGTGATCTCAATGGCGAGGACTGATACAGGTACAGCTAATACCGAATTTTTTATTTGCGTTGGCGATCAGCATGGACTGGATTATGGGGGTAAAAGAAATCCTGATGGACAAGGTTTTGCGTCTTTTGGAAAAGTGGTTCGCGGCCAGGATATCGTAAGAAGAATTCATAAACAACCAGAGCTCAATGAATCTTTTGATCCTTTGGTTACTATAATTAATATACGAAGGAAATAAAACTATTATCGATGGGTTTTCTTTCCTATTCCTCTTCTAACCAGGTATAGAATAAACAATATGAAAAGAATCACGCCAATCACCTTACCCGCAACGGTGGCAGTAGAACCTTCAAAGAATGGTTCGCTATCTTTAGAAAAAGCAGGTGACACAATCAATAATGCTACAAAAGCTGAGATATATTTCTTCATGATACCAGGTTTAGCTTTAAGCTAATGTAACTAAGCCTTGATAATTATACAAGTCCTTAAGTATCTAATTTTATTATTATGCTGAGTCTTTAGTGTAAAAAATATATTTTCCTTTCTTTTGCTTACATTTCCATATTCCTATTGACATTAAGCTTCTGCTTTTCTAACTTTATCCGATCACTTTCGCAGATCGGGCAAGATCGGGCAAAATTATATACTTAACCAGGTCTGGAATTCAGTGATTCTGGGGTATTTCGTGATTAATATTTTTTAAGAAACTAATCAATATAAAAAAAGCTACCTGATGAATTTATTGTTTCTTGCAACAATTACGGCGCTCAGCCAAAACAATGCAGGTATGGGCATTGGAAAAACTGGAGGAATTGTATCGCTATGTTTACCAGGTGAATGATGAGAATAAAAAACTTAAATCTGAAATTGAAGAATTAATAATACAAAGTAGATAATTATGAAATATTTATTAAGCAAACTTCCAAAGATCCTTCTCCTTTTGATGTGCACATCTATGTTCCTATATGTGGATGCTCAAAAAAACGATGAACTGCTTCAGAGCAAATTAATTGGTAAAACAAATCTCAGGGAGATCATGGAGATTGTGGATGAACATTACGATTATGGCAGAGCTCCATGGCTAAATGCTGGTCCTGGGAGTGTTGATAAACCCTTTGAAAATGATTACTTGCATTGGAAAAGATGGGAATGGTACCATGAGAGCCGATTGGATGAAAATGGAAATATTATCCGGAATCTAAATCTTAAAATCTGGAACGAATACAACACTTTCCAGTTATTTAGCCCCATTGCAAATAGGACAAATTCTTCTTATGGCAGCTGGGCCGCCTACGGCCCCACAGGTATTACTCGTTATGGACAAGGATACAACAGTGGGTATGGAAGAGTAAATTGTATCGCATTCCATCCATCTAATGCCGATATCCTGTATATAGGCACGCCACAAGGAGGAATTTGGAAAACCTTGAATCATGGCCTAAGCTGGTTCAACCTTACTGACGAGATACCCGCCTGTGGTATCTCCGGTCTGGTAGTTGACCGGACGAATGAAAATATAATTTATGCACTTACCGGTGATGGAGATGGATCTGGCGGTTTGGTACAACAATACGGTTTTGCACAGCCCTCATTGGGTGTATTAAAGTCAGTTGACGCAGGAATCACATGGCAACAAACTGGTGCATTCCCCGGAGTGGTTGGTACTTTTTATGGGTATAAGTTGATCCAACATCCAACAGTTGCGACAACTTTGTTCGCAGTTACTACGCAAGGCATTTACCGTACAGCAAATAGTGGAACCACATGGACGCAAGAGCAAACCGGCAATTTCACAGATATAGAATTCAAACCAGGAACTGCCGCAACAATGTATGCTGCACAAAAAGGTGGAACTAATCCCTTTTGGATTAGCACTAACTCGGGGCTTACCTGGGATAATACAGGTACCACTGGTGATCCTACAAGCAGCGGGCGTATAGCTATTGGCGTTAGTGTGAATAACGCAAACTATGTTTACCTGGTGGCAGGACCTGCCACAGGATCAGG
>JBKJPO010000354.1:0-5205 GCA_046595095.1 Chitinophagaceae bacterium | reverse complement strand
CGAAATTTGAATACTTCCTGGAAATACGATCCTGCATCGATCGGAGCTATTGGGATCGCATACCAGATGCATGGTTTGGTGCTTGTAGATAAAGATCAAAATGTATTAAGAGATTCGATTATCTGGTGCGATAGCCGCGCAGTTGAAACGGGTGATAATGCCTTGACTGAAATTGGCGAAGAGTATTGTTTGACCTGCCTGCTTAATTCTCCGGGCAATTTCACAGCCTCAAAACTAGCGTGGGTGAAGCAGAATGAACCGGTAATATTCAAGCAAGTTTGTAAAATAATGCTGCCTGGAGATTTCATAGCTATGAAATTAACCCAGGAAATCACTACAAGTATTTCTGCAATGTCTGAAGGGGTTTTCTGGGACTTTTCTTCAAATGAGCTCTCAAAAAATGTCCTTCAATATTTTGGATTTAATGAATCAGTTTTTCCTGAGATCCGGGATGTTTTTTCTTCTCATGGAAAATTATGCCCTGAAGTTGCCAGGCTCCTTTCATTGCCACAAGGAATTCCGGTTACATACAAGGCCGGTGACCAACCAAATAATGCACTATCATTAAATGTGTTGAAGCCGGGCGAAGTAGCAGCAACAGCTGGTACTTCAGGTGTGATCTATTCTGTAACTGATGAGCTTTTTCATGATAAGCTTTCAAGGATAAATAGCTTTGCTCACGTAAATTACAAAGCTGAAGACAGGCATATTGGTATTTTGCTTTGTATAAATGGAGTTGGTATCCTAAATCGCTGGATCAAAGATAATTTTGAAATTAGTGGGTACGAGGAGATGAATGAAGCTGCAGCGTCGATTGCGCCAGGCAGTGAGGGATTAGTTATTTTGCCCTTTGGTAATGGTGCTGAAAGAATGTTTGAAAATAAGATCCTCGGGGCGCATATTATTGGTCTCGATTTCAACAAGCATAACAAGTCGCACATCTTCAGAGCGGCATTGGAAAGTGTTGGATTCGCATTCCGTTATGGCCTGGATATTATGCGTGAGAACGGACTATTTCCAACTGTAATAAAAGCAGGTAAAGCAAATATGTTTTTAAGCGAAGTATTTATAGAAGCATTTGTGAACAGCACCAATACTCCTATAGAATTGTATGAAACAGATGGAAGCATTGGTGCGGCAATAGGCGCTGGAATAGGCGCAGGGATATATGAAAGTTTCGAAGACGCATTTAGTAAACAGCATGCGCTGAAACTTGTGAAACCTGATAATGCGGAATTGTATGATGGCTTATACCAAAATTGGAAAAAAGAGTTGATTAAATTTTTATAAAAACATTTGACATGGCAGTAATAATTGGAGAAAAAGAATATTTTGCTGGCGTAGGCCAGGTAAAGTTTGAAGGCCTTGAAACCGATAACCCACTTGCTTTCCGCTGGTACGATGAAAATAAAGTTGTTGCAGGTAAAACAATGAAAGAACACCTTAGGTTTTCATGCGCCTACTGGCATTCATTCTGTGGAAATGGCGCTGATCCTTTTGGTGCGCCAACCCATATTTTTCCATGGGATAAAAAAACAGACCCGGTAGAGAAAGCCAAAGATAAAATGGATGCTGCGTTTGAATTTATTACGAAAATGAATCTGCCATTTTATTGTTTTCACGATGCTGATGTTGTGGAACTTGGAAATGATATTCTGGAAAATGAAAAAAGACTGCAGGCATTGGTGGAGTATGCAAAAATGAAACAAGATCAGAGTGGTGTTAAGCTTTTATGGGGCACCGCAAATCTTTTTTCAAACAGGAGATACATGAATGGGGCCGCTACTAATCCGGATTTCCATGTGCTGGCGCATGCGGGAGCGCAGGTGAAAGCTGCACTGGATGCTACTATCGCGCTTGATGGAGCAAATTATGTTTTCTGGGGTGGGAGAGAGGGATATATGAGTTTATTAAATACAAACATGAAAAAGGAGCAGGAACATTTTGCAAAATTCCTGCATTCAGCAAAAGATTATGCAAGGAGCAATGGATTTACCGGTTCATTTTTTATTGAACCAAAACCATGCGAGCCTAGTAAGCATCAATATGATTATGATGCTGCAACTGTTATTGGTTTTTTGAAACAATATGATTTGGATAAAGATTTTAGTCTCAACCTTGAAGTGAATCATGCAACACTTGCGGGGCATACTTTTCAACATGAGCTCCAGGTTGCAGTAGATGCCGGTTTACTGGGATCAATGGATGCAAATCGTGGTGATTACCAGAATGGCTGGGATACTGATCAGTTCCCCAATAACATCTATGAACTTGTGGAAACAATGCTCGTAATCATGGAAGGGGGTGGATTCAAAGGCGGTGGGATAAACTTTGATGCTAAGATCCGTAGAAACTCTACAGATCCCGAGGACCTTTTCCATGCCCATGTTGGCGGCATGGATATTTTTGCAAGAGCCCTGGTAATTGCGGATAATATTTTGCAGAAAAGTGATTATAAAAAGATCAGGAAGGAGAGGTATAGTTCTTTTGATTCCGGCCCTGGGAAAGCTTATGAAGAAGGACAACTCTCCCTGGAAGAACTGCGCGCATACGCGTTGGAGAAAGGTGAGCCTGAAACAATAAGCGGAAAGCAGGAATACCTCGAAAATATTATTAACAGGTTTATTTAGGAAATAAATTGAATCCCGGCCCAGATCGTATTGGCTGAAATCAAAACACTTAAACTGTCTCTTGCAAAAAGAATCACAAAACCTGCAATGAAATGAGTATTACCCGTAGAATTTTCATACGAAGCAATGTACTCATGATCATACTCCTAACATTGATCGCATGCACTTTACCCATTAAAAAAAAGTTGCACATTTACCTGGTTGGCGATTCCACCATGTGTACATACGAAATTTTCAGAGCGCCTCTCACGGGGTGGGGTATGCCTTTTTCTCTTTTTTTTGACTCAACAGCAAGTATTGAAAACAGGGCAAGAGGTGGCCGTAGTACCCGGACATTTTTAAATGAAAACAGGTGGAAGCCCATTGCAGATAGTTTGCAGGATGGGGATTTTGTCTTCATCCAATTTGGGCACAATGATGAAGCGAAAGAAGAAAAATATAAGGACCACTACACACCTGTGCATGATTATAAATCTAACCTTGTTAGGTTCATAACTGATTCAAGGTCTAAAAAAGCAATACCAGTTTTGATCACTCCGGTAACCCGGATGAGGTTCGATAAGGATGGAAGGATCATGGAAACACATAAGGAGTATACAGCAGCTGTGCATGAAATTGCGCTTCAACATAAAGTACCCCTGATCGATCTTGATAAAGCAAGCAGGGAACTATTGCAAAAATTTGGACCGGAACATTCCAAACTTTTATTTATGCAACTGGAACCGGGGGAACATCCAAATTACCCGGAAGGACAAAAAGATAACACGCATTTTAACGAATTCGGAGCAAGAAAAATTGCGGAACTTGTGCTTGCCGGCATCTTAGAACTCAGGCTAGGTCTCAAAGACAGGGTTGTGAGTTCAACAGCCAGGTGAACAAGATTCAATAATTAAAATAAATCATCGTAAAATGAATAAGATTATTGCCGTTTTCATTTTCTGCTCATTGCTATTTGTGTACGCACAGTCACAGGATTTTATACCATTATGGCCTGAGGGAAAGAAACCAAATTTTAATGGCAAGATCGTAACAGATAGTCTTTTCGATGAGCGAATCTGGCGTGTAGGCAATCCCGGTATATACAAATTTCTTGCCCCTGTCAATTCAAATAATGGTACTGCTGTATTGATTATTCCAGGTGGAGGATACCAACGCTTATCGCATGTTTATAGCGGTTACCAGTTAGCAAATTGGTTTACCGCAATGGGTATGAATGCATTTGTTTTAATATACAGGCTACCTTACCAGGGCGACCTCGTGATGGGTTACCTGGCACCATTGCAAGATGCCCAGCGTGCAATGAAGATCATCAGGTCCAATGCTGCAAAATGGAAATTAAACCCCGGCCGGATTGGAACTTTGGGTACAAGTGCGGGGGGACATCTTGCAAGTACATTGGGTACTCATCTCAAAGATGTTTCCCTAATTAATGATAACCTGGATTCAACAAAGTATAATGCAGACTTTATGATTTTGGTGTCACCTGTAATTAGTATGGGTCAATATAGTCATGGAACAAGTAAAAAATTATTGCTAGGCAAGGATCCGACTCCACTTCTCGTGAAAGAATTTTCAAGCGAATTGCAGGTTTCAGCTGGAACACCTCCTGCATTTATCGTTCATGCATTGAATGACAGTACCGTTTCTGTTCGCAATAGCCTCCTGTTTTATAATGCTTTGATTGATAAAAAGGTGAATGCAAGCCTGCACATTTTTCCACAGGGTGGGCATGGAATCAGGTTGTATGAAAACCCCGGCTCGCTGGATCTATTTCCACAACTACTTACAGCTTGGATGAAAGAGAAACAATTTCTCGTAGTAAAAAAATAATTATGTACAAGCAATTCCTGGCTTTTCTCTCAGCATTTTTTATTTGTATTTGTGCATTTGGCCAGTTAAAAAAAATGACAGTAGCAAAAGACGGCAGCGATGATTTTAAAACCGTCCAGGAAGCTTTTAATGCTGTACCATTAAATAACATAATCCATGCTGCGAATATTATCCCATACAACTGCCGGAGAAGATTGGTTCCTCCACTTCCAGGACAAAGGCGCATATGGAAGAGTGGTACATCTTCAGCCCATGAAATCGAAGAACGACTGGCCCATGATAGGGATGGACAAGGATGGTAACGGCAATGGAGAGCCGCTGTTAGTATACACTAAACCTAATGTGGGCAGAACATGGCCCATAGAAACTCCTGCAGAATCAGATGAATTTAATGGTACTTGGCCAGGTCTGCAATGGCAATGGATGGCTAACCCTAAGGAGACATGGCAATTTCTGAATTCAGCTAAGGGCATGCTCCGGCTTTTCTCAGTAAAACTTCCTGACGGTTCGAATAACTTATGGGATGCGGGGAATATTTTATTACAGAAATTTCCTGCAGAAAATTTCATGATAACTACTAAACTAACGTTCAAGCCTAATCCCAAACTTCTCACAGAGAAAACGGGTTTGATGGTGATGGGATTAAGTTATGCGGGGCTTAAAATGCTGAGTACAAAACAGGGTTTAGAATTACATTTTTCTACCTGCAAGGATGCAGAAAAAAGGACTAAGCCTGCATATTCGT
>JBKJPO010000352.1:0-2970 GCA_046595095.1 Chitinophagaceae bacterium | reverse complement strand
GTATGCCTGATATATTATAGTTGGGCTCATCGGTTGGCACATCAGTTTTAGCAAATAATTTTATCTCTCTTATTTTCAGGCTACCCTTATCGCTGCTTATAAAACGTATTTTATTTGTGCTAACTGTTTGTTTAAATATGAAAAAATCCTGTGCATACTTATTATCTTTTTCGGCTGTTCCCGAAATATCTTTCCAATCATTGCCATCAGCATATTGCAGCTTAAAATTTTTAATTCTTACCGGGCTTGTGTATTCACCAGATGCATCGCCGGTATAAACAACGGCACTGCCAATGTCAAATGGTTTGTCTAAACCTATTTCCACCCATTTCTCTGTAGTTGAAGAGTCGGAAACCCAGGTAGAAATATCAGTCTTATTTCCATCGGTAATAAAATTTGTTTTACTGTTTGCGTTGCTTGTAACAACAGGTTTGCCCAATGCAATATTTTTATAGGCATCTTCCACAATCCTGTTGCCCTGCCAGGTTAGGTGATGGCCCGATTTTATTCCCCGTGGATATGCACCGCTTGCGGTATTGGCAAATTTAAAAGCCCACATTCCAAAACCATTGTTCTTCATGTTATTGGCATAGATACCCGCCCATTCTGTAAACAGCGAAGGCGAATCCATCGTTTCTTCTTTGTCTATGAGATAGGCATTCATCCACCTGCCAATTTCGGTATAAACAATGGGCAATGCTTTTCCTTCGGGATGATTATCCTGGTTGATCTTGCGGATATTATTTATTCTTGAATCGTAACCAACTGCCGGTGAATTATAAGAATGTGTAGAGAAAATTTCTACCAGGTCTTTGTCTGTTTTTTTTCCATGATAATCGGTACGGATATTTTTAGAAACTGTTGCCCACCATTCAGGGTTATTACCGGCTGTTACCGGACCCAGCATTTTTGCTGTTAAATTTTTTCCGAATAATTTATTTACATCTTCCACTGCACAATGAATGGCATCAGAAACTATCTGCATACCCATGATCCATTGCTCCAATTTCATGGGGCCTGAATTCCGGTGGTTGGGTTCGTTCTGCATGGCGAACATACTTACCCCACCCGTTTTTGCAGCGTAAAAAGCCAAGGCATAAAAGCGTTGCCACTGTTTCCACTTGTTGCCCCAGTTGTCTTCAAAATCGGTACTGCCAATTTGCAAAACAACATCCACTTTCAATCGTTGCAATTCTTTTAATGCGTAATTAAAGACCATAGCATTGGTTGATGATGAGTCGGGCTTATCATACAACGGAAGTAAATCCTTCCATTTGATGTATTTATTATTTTCGGGATTGCTCCTTAATTCATTTTTTCTTTCGTCAAATGATTCTACCGTAGTTATATTCTTATCAATCTGCACCGAGGTTTGCGGCACAAAATTATTAAGGGTTGTCCACACCCGAAAGCTGTTTACATTACTATATTCAACCCAGGCAGAGACATTGCTACCGGGGAAATAATAGCCCTGGTTATAAACTACATATTTCATCGACTTGCCTATCCTATTTTTTGTAACCGTGATGCTGGCGTTTTGCGGAAGGATATTGTTATGTTGGGGTTTTACACTTGATGTAACTGTTGGTGGTTCGGGCATATTCGGTGTTTCAATTCCAAAGGCTTCAATCTCCATAATGCTGATGGGTTCACCATCATCGCATACCAAACGTATTTTGAAAGTAGTGATAGCAGGGTTGAAAGGGAATACTGCTGAAACAATCCTGTTTTCATGCACTTCACTTTTAGGAAAATCACTCCAGTTGGCATCATCCCAATATTGCAGTTTAAAATTCTTAATACTCCAAAAGCCTGCGGCTTGTACAGTTTCATCTGCTTTTTTTTCTTCATCTAAAATACCGCTATGCACTTTTATTGCACTGATGCTGTAATATTTTTTCAAATCAATTTCCACAATGTGGGGGGCTTTTCCATTGGCTGCCTGCCAGGTAGATGTTCTTGAAATCTTTCCATCAACGAGGTTATTTGCAGCATGGCCTGTTGCTTCGGAACTAACCGATACAGATTTATTCCACGCAATATTTTTTTGCTGGGCATAGCAAAAAACTCCTGTTGCTAAAAATAAAACCACTGTGAAATTTTTCTTCATCATAATTCGTTTTTTATTGGCCCATTCCATTATAAGCGCCAATATTTCGCATTTTATTTTTATTTAAAAAGTTTCCGTAATAGTCTTTTTCACCACTATTTGCAATACTGATTGCTGCCTGTAATGCCGGTGAATTTTTTTTGAGGCGATAACCGGATACTTTGCCCCCATCAATAAACATCGGGTCTTTTAATAAAGCATGTGCATCAGGAAAACTGTCTGGCGGATTTACACCAAAATAAATATTGTTGTCGAAAGTGATGTTGGTTGACTGGCCGTAAAACCAGGAAATATTTTTTCCTTTGAAATAAAAAATATTGTTTTTAAAAGCCGCATCGTTTGGATATACCTGCCATTTGTTTAATTTAATGGCCGCTACATCGTTGCATGTTTCATCGGCATAAAACACATTGTTGTAGCACTGCAATGCTTCTACTCTTCCAGAGAAATAAGCCCCCTGCCGTTTGTTGTTTTCCAGAATATTGTAGCGGATAATGGTTTCGATATTAAAACTCCGTGGGTCGGCACCAATCCCGGGGCCGCCGGTGGCCGTAACGCCGCCCAGTTCATTATCGTGCAGGTAATTATATTGGATAGTTGTACGCTTGGTTTTATAGTCAGCATCTATTCCCCTTGCATCGGTATCTCCTTCATTGTAAACTGTGTTTTGTGCTTCGTTGTGCTGGTACAAAACATCATCGGTATTAAAATTAAAAACGGCATTGCCCGAAATTTTTTCGCCGCAGGAATCGAAAAAATTTTTTTCTATCAACACATTTTTTGCCACACGAACTATCAACCCATTGCCTGCAATTTTTCTAAAAATATTTTTGCGGAAAACAATTGGGTGCCCTGGAGCA
>JBKJPO010000291.1:0-5468 GCA_046595095.1 Chitinophagaceae bacterium | reverse complement strand
TTTTATTCTGGCAATATCAACACCTTCTATTGTTCTGATGGTTGTCATAATGAATTCGTTGAGGCGCTGAACTTTAGAGAGCGTTTCTTTTTCTGCCGGAAGTACACCTCCTTCAATTTGCTTCGTGTACAGGGCATTGTTAGCTATGTTCCAGCTTCTTGACTTGCCATCAAATGAATGAGCTGATGGACCAATTCCCAGGTAAGCAGAACCATTCCAATAACTGCTATTATGCCTGCTTCGTTTGCCCGGCTTTGCAAAGTTTGAAATTTCATAATGTTCGTAACCAGCTTCCGCCATCCATTCCATAAGCAATAAAAAATGCCTCGCCTGTTTTTCCTCTGTTACGGGTCTTGCCTTCTTTTTTTGGATCATCAAATCAAGTGCAGTCCCTTTTTCGACAGTAAGTGCGTATGAAGAAATATGCGGTACCTCAAGATTAATTACAGTTTCAATGTTTTGTTTCCATTGCGCATCACTAAGTGTTGGGCTTCCATAAATTAGATCAATTGAAAAATTGTCGAAGCCCGCAGCCTTGGCCTGTCCAATACTTTCAAATGCCTGTTGAGCATTATGCGCACGGTTCATCCATTGCAGGTGTTCATTGAAGAATGATTGAATACCAATACTTAACCTGTTGATTCCTGCTTCTCTCCAATGAATGAGCTGCTCATTATTTATATCATCCGGATTTGCTTCCAGGGTTATCTCGGCACCTTTTTCAATAATGAAAGCATTTGATACCTCATCAAGTAACGTTTTAAGTTCTTCGGCTGAAAGCAAACTGGGCGTGCCTCCACCTACATAAATTGTTGAAACCTGTTGATCGCGCGCAGCGACCAGTCTGATCTCTTTACGCATGGCATTAACCAGGTCGGCTTTATTATTAAGTGTTGTGGAAAAATGAAAATTACAATAGTGACAGGCTTTTTTGCAAAACGGAATGTGTATGTAAATGCCGCTCAAAAGTTGCGATTCAGATTTTAGTTAGATTTGATGTAATAAATGCAGGTAATAATTACACTTTTGAGAACGAAACTTACATCCAATATTTACTTGTTAGTGCTTGCATGCCTTCTTATACATTTACCTTCAATAGGACAGCCTGCTTACATAGTAAATTTCCTAATCGTAGACAAAGATAGTTCCTTAAAAACAGAAAGCCCGGACCTGCATTCAGTATTTGCCAATCGCATCGAAGCAGTAACCTATATTAACAAGTTACCGGTAATGCTATTTTCTAAAGGCTTTGCAACTGCCTCTGTGGACAGCGTAAGTTTAGACTCCGTTTCAGCGGTGGTGCAGTTGTATCTTGGAAAAAAATATTCATTTGCAGGAATAAATGTAAATGGAATGGAAGCAAGAGTTTTGGAAGCCACTGGTTGGAATGGGAATAAATTTGATAATAAGCTTATGGATTTCGAGCGCCTCAGGGAACAACAGGATCGCATACTCGATTTTTATGAAAAAAATGGTTATCCTTTTGCAAGCATTAAACTGGATAGTATTGAAATTGTTGAAGAAAAGGTAAGCGCTAAACTTCTCGTTGATAGAGGCCTGCAATACAAAATAGATAGCATCCGCAAATATGGAAAAGCCAGGTTGAAAAAGCATTTTCTTTATAAATACCTCGGCATTGCCCCGGGAAGTATTTATAATAGAGATAAACTTTCCGGCATTAGCCGCCGGTTGTCAGAATTACCATATATCCAGGAAGAGCATCGCTGGGACCTCACCATGTTAGGCACTGGGGCTACCATCAATCTTTATCTCCAACCCAAAAGAAGCAGCCAGGTGAATTTCCTGATTGGCTTCCTGCCGGCAAGTACTGCAGAAGGTAAACTTCAACTTACCGGAGATGTAAATTTAAATCTTAAGAATTCTCTTGGATTTGGTGAAAGCATTTTGGTGAATTGGCAACAATTACAGGCAAAATCACCAAGGATAAATCTTGCTTACCAGCATCCCTATATTTTCAATTCATCATTTGGGATTGATTTCAGTTTTGACTTGCTAAAACGGGATTCCAGTTTTTTGCTTATCAACGGGCAGTTTGGCGTGCAGTACATTCTTTCCGCAAACCAGTCAGGTAAACTCTTTATTCAAAATCAACAAAGCTATCTTTTGCCTGGTGGGTTTGATACTAATATCGTGAAACAAACCCGGACACTTCCCCAGGACATAGATGTGAGTGCGATCAGCTTTGGTATTGATTATGAATTTTTCAATACAGATTACCGGTTCAATCCCCGCAAGGGAAATGAAATCAGGTTAATAACAAGTGCCGGAATAAAAAAGATAAAGCAGAATAATGAGATTGCAAACCTGCGTGATCCCTTTGACCCTTCATTTAAATTTTCTTCACTGTATGATACCATCAAGCCTAAAAGCTACCAATTGCGTGCAAGGTTACAGGCTGCGCATTTTTTCCCTTCAGGTAAATCTAATACTTTGAAAATTGGAGTACAGGCCGGAATATTCCAAAGTCAGAAGGTCTTTAGGAATGAGCTCTTCCAGGTTGGAGGGTACAAATTACTTAGGGGTTTCAGTGAAGAGAGTGTATATGCCGATCGATTTGCCGTGGCCACTGCGGAATACCGGTTCCTGTTTGGTCAAAACTCATTTTTTTTCCTTTTTAGTGACTTCGGTATTACAAGAACAAAATTTCAACGAACAGATTTTAGTAACAGTTATATCGGTACAGGGCTTGGGCTTACCTTTGAAGCTAAATTCGGGCTACTCAATGTGAGCTATGCGGTTGGAAAGAGAAATGACTTGAAGTTTGACCTACGGCAATCGTCGAAGATTCATTTTGGGTATATAAATTATTTTTAAAGATCTCTTGAAATACCGGTATCCTTAGACCATCATAATTTTTCTCAAGTGAACAAAATTTTTGTAATCCTCCTCATGCTGAACGCCTTTATCATACCAGTATTTTCTCAATCAGTACCAGATTCACTTACCAGCACCATTACGGATTCGGTAAAAACTGATTCAGTTTCCATGGCCGGATTTAATGCGGAAAGGAATTCGCAGAGAAATATCCTCCGGCAAAATAAACTGATGCGCATCTCGTCACCACCGGTTGAGCTGATTGCAGTTGACAGGAATCTCCGTGGAAATGAAGGTTTGTTTTATATGCTGGCATTGGTAACCCTGCTATTAGGCTTTCTTAAAGTCTTTTATTCAAAATATTTCAGCAATATTTTCCAGGTATTTTTTAATACTTCATTGAGACAGAACCAGCTTACTGACTTGCTTTTGCAGGCTAAGCTATCCTCACTGATGTTCAATGTCTATTTTTTTATTACCGGGGGCATCTATTGCTACTTCATTCTACACTGGTATGGTTTAGTATCGGCAGATAATATCCTCGTAACCATCTTAACAGCTACTGCTGTTATTTCCGGGACATACTTTGTGAAATATTGCTGTTTGCTGTTCCTGGGTTGGCTCGCTGATATGAAGGAGTCTGCACACACCTATATTTTCATCACTTTCCTGGTAAATAAAATAGTGGGCATTTGTCTTCTTCCATTCATCATCGTTATCGCATTTGCCAAACCTGGTGTAGTTAACATAGCGATAATAGTATCATTCATGGTGATTGGTATGCTCTTTCTCTCGAGGTACCTTAGGTCATATGGTCTTATCCAGAAAGACTTGAGAATAGGGCTACTACATTTCATTGTTTATATCTTTGCCATTGAAGTAATTCCTTTGATGGTGATCTATAAAGCTGTATTTTTGAGCCTCGAACGAGGTAGAAATCCCTAATTGGGATGAGTGCATCTACAGGTCATTCACAGGTATATTTCCGAGCTATTGCAGTGTTGTCGTTGAAATTCGTTACATTCGCACCACCTTATTGAAATACATACATGGTTAAAACTAGTCCCAAAAAGCCAGGTAAAGCTGAGCTGCATATTCAAAGAATTTTAATTACCCAGGCGAGGCCGGAAAGCGAGAAATCGCCCTACTTCGAAATGGCCAGGAAATACAACCTGACCCTTGATTTCCAACCATTTATACGTGTTGAAGGCATTCCAGCCAAGGAATTCCGTAAGCAAAAAGTTGAAATCCCAAGTTTCTCTGCTGTAATTTTTACCAGCAGGAATGCGATTGATCATTTCTTCCGTACTTGCGATGAGATGAAGATCACGGTTTCCCAGCACACAAAATATTTTTGCATTACTGAAGCAGTGGCTTTGTACCTGCAAAAGTTCATCCTCTACCGCAAGCGCAAAGTTTTTTATGGCGCTGATGGTACCAATAAGAGTTTGTTTGATGTAATTAATAAGCATAAGGATAACGAGCGTTTCCTTTATCCCTGTTCAGAATCATTTGATAGCGAGATTACAGGGTGGTTGAAAAGCAATAATTGCGAATATGCTACTCCTGTCTTGTATAAGATTATAAGTAATGGTGTAAAGGAGCTCCTGACGGGTAAAGAATTTGATCTTATCTGTTTTTTTACGCCTGGTGGTGTCCGAAGTTTTGTTGAGAATTTTCCGAAGTTCAAACAGAATGGTACAAAGATTGGCGCTTTTGGAGATAACACATTTAAGGCCGCAGCCGAAGCAGGCCTTACCCTTGATGTAAAAGCTCCCCAGCCAAAAATGCCAAGTATGGTTTCAGCACTGGATCAATACCTCGGCAGTTTTTCAAAAAAATAAAATAATTTTCAAACATATTATTAAAAGAGCAGCATTGATGGCTGCTCTTTTTGTGCGTATTAAAGCCAATTGCCATTTAGATTTTTCAACAATTTTTATAATCAAGAAGGTTGCCTATCGTAAGATTGCCTGTAAACTCCCCTTTATTCAGTGACAACATTATAAGTTGCCACATTTTTTGGAGGAAAAACGCAATTTGCTAAAATGCTACCCCAGGTACACAAAAAAAGGCTGCCTTTTGGGGCAGCCTTTGAATCAAATTATTAGCAATTACAACTTAGTAAATTTCTTCACTGACATGTCCTCACTCAATTGAATTTTTATAAAGTATGCACCCTCTGCCATGTTGCTGATATCAAGAGTAAATGTATTGTCTCCTGTTACAACATTGACAGCCCGGCTGTAAACCTGTTTACCATTTATATCATTTACAATGATAATTCCCTTATCGGATTTGTCTGAATAAATTTCTACTTTCATTACATCCTGAACCGGGTTTGGATAAATTGTAAATTCTGCATTGCCATTATTTCTTACACTTCTAATATCACTGAATTTAAAACTATTGTCCCTGTCAACAATTTTCAATCTATAATAATTAATTCCTTTTACAGGTGATAAATCAGTGAACTGGTAATTGCGTATAGTACTACTGTTACCTGCAGAGGCAACCTGGCCAATCAGCCTAAAGTTGCTGCCATCAATGCTACATTCAATGACAAACATGTTGGTATTAAATTCCTGCGAGGTGCTCCATATAACATTATTCACTGTTCCACTTCGATTAAC
>JBKJPO010000285.1:0-4691 GCA_046595095.1 Chitinophagaceae bacterium | reverse complement strand
CCAAATGCAAGTGCAAAGCTTGATGTAGTAAGTACTACATCCGGTTTCTTAGTTCCGCGTATGACATCGGCGCAGAGAACGGTTATTGCTTCGCCATCCGATGGTTTAATGGTTTATCAAACCGACGCCCCAAAGGGCTTCTGGTATTTTGACGCTACTACATGGAAACAATTATCTGCTCAACTTCCCGGAGGAATAAATTTTAGGTATTATGCAGGTACAAACCAAACGGTAATTGCAAATACTGACACTAAGATTAATTTTGGCAACCAATCTTTTTTAAACAATGCCACTTTTAGTAGCAGCACCTTTACAGCGCCTTCCTCCGGTTTATACAATTTAAGTGTTAGTATATTTACATTTGGATCAACCACTCCGGGAAGTTTTACAATTACTTTTGTAGTAAATAATATTGTAAAAACGTCAAGATTGTTTAGCATTTCTTCTTCGACTTATGGTTTTTCTGATAACATTATTTTGGCGACAGGGGATCAGGTAGATGTACACATTGATGGTTCTTCTGCTACTATAGTTTTACCAATGAGTATATGTTGTCCTGATGCTAATAACTATTTTACCGGTTTTAAAATTAATTAAAATTAAAAAAAATGACCCTGTTCTGCAGGGATTTTCTCAAGATCTTAGCGCAGCGGGATACTGAAGGCAGGATAAACTGAGAATGTTCAACTACTTCGTCTTGCTTGGGTTTCCTCCTCTTAGCGTTGTGTATGGTAAAGACCTTGGGCAATACAAAGCTTGCTCGCTCACAACAAAGCTTTTAGAATGCAGCTACCCTCCGCGAAAGCGGATTTATTGCGCAGGATGTGGAGAAAGCAGCCAGTGAATTAAATTATGATTTCAGCGGCGTGGATGCAGCAAAAAATGACAAAGACTTGTATGGCCTCCGTTATGCAGAGTTTGTAGTGCCCCTGGTAAAAGGTATGCAAGAGCAACAAGTAATGATTTCGTGGTTATATTGTTGCTGCAGAAAAGACAGTATAATAAAAATCCGTAGTTGATGATTACGGGCATCATTCCATATAACTAATTCACTATGCTACTGTAAAAGCCTTGCACGAATAGCAGGCAATCATCGAAACACAAATACAGGTTGCGGCAGCTAAGGCCGCAATCCCGATACAAACAGGTTATCCACAAATAATAGTTGATGAACTGAAAGTAAGACTGGAAAAACTGGATAACTGCTGGTAAAGTAGATTTGACTTCCTGATACTGACTTTTTAGAGTCTTAAGATTATACCAGCTAAAACTTTTGTTAGAGAAACTGCTTTGGTCTGCTATCACTTGAGCGACCAGCTTATTCCACCTAATAGCTGTTCATCCCCGTCTAATCAATTTATATTTGATAATCTTTCCAGGCTAGCTAACTTCTATTCTCAAAAAAACTTCGGGGAAAATTTCTGCGGGAAAAATAAAATCAATTGGTTTTTTTGCCCAGGAAAGGGCCAAAATTTTATTCATTGCAGATTTCACTGTGGCGCATTTTTGATTGGGATTATTATTGCGTAATTTGATTTGCTGTGAAGATGTAAAAATGTAGGTGAGTTGCATAGCTTTCGATTATCCAGGAAGAATGCATTATATTTTATAACCCCCTGATTGCAGGAAACATCTGGCGACAACAAAAGAAATAACAAATAGAAAGAGATGCTTAAAGGGTTGATTATTTTCTATTATTAAAGAATCGCATCCATTTTAATTACTGGCACTTTCTGATTTTTCAAAATAAAATTTGAATGGTATGAAAACACAGTTTATTCTTTCTCCTGTCATATTACTTTTTTCAATGATGGTTACGCCAACAAATTCTTTTGCCCAAAATACGGGGATTGGTACTACCAATCCTACCAAAGGCAAATTAGAAGTATCAGGCGCCGTAGGTACAACTTCTGCCATATTTGGTGGCGACGGTGCCGGCATTTCTTTACAGAGAAATTACCCCACCATTGGGTTCAACCAGTATTATTTAACTGAATCCCACTGTATATTACCAGGAACATCCCTTGTACAATACCTTGACCTGCCCAGCGGCAGTCTTGTTATAGATTCTTACGCTGCCGCGGAGTATCCTAACCAGATCTTAGTGGGTCAAACAAGGCGTATCACTATCCGCCAGAATGGGAATGTTTCCCTAAATGCATACGAAGCGAATGCAAGCCTTTTTGTTGGCAATACTACCGGAATTACCCCCGCCCGTTTTAGAGGGACAACCCATCATACAGTATTTGGTGAAAGACTAACGGGGCAATCGACTCAACATACGTATATCAATGCCGGCAAAACCGGCGGCCACGTATTTATAAACGACCAGGGGCTGGGCAATGTTATTATAGGAGGGGGCACTACACGTGTTGGAATTAATAGTCCCGATCCTTCAGCTATTATTGAAATTAAACAGGTAGCGGCCAGGGGATTGGTTCTGGTGGCCCCTGCATTCAGTTTCAATAACTGGGGCTTTACCGTAAATCATGTAATAAATGAAACAGGTTCAGATCTCTGGATGTATTACAATGAGGGATACAAAGGCAATTTCTTTCATTTAGATGGCTTGTATTACCAGGCGTCGGACCGCCGTGTAAAAACGAATATAGAACCGATACCACTTACCCTAAATAAGGTAATGGCCATGCGACCTGTGGCGTATACAATGAAATACCACAACGCCGGGGAAATTGAAAGCATCGGGTTTATTGCGCAGGAAGTGAAATCATTATTTCCTGAACTCACCCAGATACTGGCAGGCGAGGATCATGGCTACAAAGGCATTAAAGATTTACATACCATGAACTACGACGGACTGGGACCTATCGCCATCAAAGCGATCCAGGAGCAGCAACAAAAAATTACATTCTTACAAGCGAAAAATACATCCCTGCGTCAAATACTGGACGCAGCTGAAAAAGCTGTTGCGGGTTTAACACCACAAGTGTTAGGGGAGCTGAAGCAAAAATGAAATGGACACTGGAGATTTTTGAACAGAACAAGGGTGTAAGAAGCTGTTTGAGTTAAAAACCATTAATAAACGCTATGAGGAAACTGCTATAAACAATTAATGCATTTTAATACTGCTTATATGAACAAACATATTATACTCATCGCAGGCATTTTAAGCTCCTCTCTTGTTTCGCTTTCTCAAAATGTAGGCATAGGTACTACATCGCCAACCAGGGCTAAACTCGAAGTATATGGGGTAGCAGGAGCCGGTAGAACAAGTGGGATATTCGGAGGTGAGCGGGGCATATCGCTTCAAAAAAGTATTCCTGCTATAGGCTTTAACCAGTACAACGACGATTCCCTTTCCGGCAACGGAAAGTATTTAGGAAACGGCTTTGCAGCCGTGCTTTCCTATAGGCATAATGATCCAGGTTTATCCACCGGACTTGACCTGAATTTTTATCCATCAGGAACAACAGACGGCTCAATACCAGCCGGCATAAGGCCTTTTCGTTTAAGCAACAATGGCAGGACAAGCATCATGACTGATGGAAATGCTATACTCGATGTGGGCCGCAGCACGGGCAATGATGGAACAGCCATGTTTCAGGGCACCAATTATCAATCCCATATTAACTACTCCACCGCTGAGAATACTTACATCAGGCCCGGCAGGAGTGGTAATGTTTATATCAACGATATAGCAGGAGGTAAAGTGGTTTTTGGGAATGGCGCAGCCAGGGTAGGGGTTAATACATCCACCCCCGTTTATCCTTTAGAGATTCGCCAGGTAGCGGGTACCGGTATAAGAATGGCAAATGCTCCATATCCCAGTCAAACCTGGGAATGGCGGGTATCAGGTTCTCCGGCAAATTTCATTTTGTACTACAGCGGAACACTAAAAAATTATTTCAGACCATCTGACGGGGCACTTAATTATGGGTCCGACAGTCGCCTGAAAACCAATGTTCATCTTCTCACACCTGTTCTTAATAAAATATTGCAGTTAAGACCGGTGACTTATGAGATGATACATGATAACCCAACACATATTCGCAGTATGGGATTTATTGCGCAGGAAGTATTGCCTCTGTTTCCGCAATTGACCTGCTGTGGCGGAAACAATTCAGAAGAAATGATGAGCCTGCAGTACAGTGGCTTTGGTGTACTTGCAATCAAAGCCATCCAGGAAGAGCAAGAGCATATTGTGCAGTTAGAGCAAAAAATGACAGATGTTGAAAAACGCCTGTTAGAAATCGGGAAAAAAATAGCCGCGTTAAAAGCAAATAATCCACCACAAATTATAAATACCAAGTAGCACTCCTAACATCAATTGTTATGAAACATATTAGCACGATACTCCTAGTTTGCATTATGTCATTTCGGGTAGCCGCCCAGGGCGTTGGCATCAATTCAGCCGGCACAAGGGCCAGGATTGAAGTGGCAGGTGTAGCTGGTGCCGGTGCAACCAGCGGTATTTTCGGAAGTGAGGGAGCCGGAATTTCTTTGCAACGGAACTGGCCAACTATTGGCTTTAACCAATACAGGGATGTTATAATACCCGGCAGCCAGGGTAAATACATGGTTGATGGTTTTGCCGCTATCCAATACTTCGACCCTAACCTGGGAACGATGGCTATAGATATGTTTCCTTCAGGTACAGCCAATGCGAGTACACCTTCCGGCAACCGGGCCCTTACCATTATGCCTACATTGCCATTAGACATAATGGTAAG
>JBKJPO010000253.1:0-8496 GCA_046595095.1 Chitinophagaceae bacterium | reverse complement strand
AGTAAGTATTGCTGCTGAGATTATCCGGGTAAGCTACTAGGTCAATAGACCTTTAAAATTCCTTACCCGGATAATCTCAGCAGCAATACTTACTGCAATCTCCTCCGGAGTTTGGCTCCTGATCTGCATTCCGATAGGGGCATGAATTTTATTTAACCAATGTTCATCAATGTTTTCTTTACGGTAAGCAGCAAACATTTTTTCTATCTTTTTTTTACTGCCCAGGCAACCGATGTAGTCAAAATGTTTTTGCATCAGGGCCCTTAATACAGCATCATCAGTACGGTATCCAAATGTCATAATAACCACGTATACATTTTTTCCAGTGGGGATGTATTCGGCAATATTTGTGTAATCCTCAATTATTATCTTCTTTTGTGCATAGCCGTTAGTATCCATAGTATTGAGCCCTTTTCTTTCATCATAAACGTGGATATAAAAATTAAGTTTAGCCATTATTTCAGAAAGCGCCAGTGAGCAATGTCCACCACCAATAATATGCAGTTGGTGGGTATATCCCAATTTTTGCAGGTATCTCCAGTTATCATTTCCAGTCGCGACAAAAGATTGAAATTCATTAGTGCTTTTAGACGCAAAGCCACTTAATCCAGGTTCATCGTCGGTGCATGGAGATTGTAGAATGCTAATTCCATCCGCGGTTATTTGCAGAACCAGGGGTGATAATTTTTCATAAGATTCTATGATCCGGTTAACCAATTCTAAATCATTCCTATGCATGCCGTATATCCAGATAACCTGTTCTCCTGAGCAGATCATTCCACTTTGATCTTTCGGGGAAGACTTGTCATGAACCTGGGTATAAACTGACGACAATTCATTATTTACGGCTAACCTGGCTTTTGCCATTTCAACAAACTTATGCTCCATTATTCCGCCACCCACAGAACCTTGCATCTCATTTTTTCCATTCACCGCCATAAAAAAACCTGCTCTGCCCGGGCTGCTGCCTGAACTCGCTAAAACATAAAGCAGTACCACGTTTAGGTCATTGGATAAACCATCTTTTATGAATTGCCAGGTGGCTAACTCTTTTTTCATGATCTCTTAAAGTTCCGGTATTTATGGATAATTTGAAAACGGAAGGATGATTAATACATCTTAAGGCCAGGAACAGTTATTTTTCATGGGGATCCAAGCTCGTCTCTCGTTTTTTAATTTTACCAGCAACAGAATCCGGGTACAAAGCCATCAAAACTTTTTCAGGAGTCATGGGTGCAGAAAATGTGATTTCTGATTCGGGATTAAAACTCATGATGGCATTGTGCAAGGCAAAATAAGTACCGATACCATACATCAATGGTGGTTCGCCCACTGCTTTCGACTTCAATATAGCGAGGTTGTCAATTTCTGTATCAAGGAAATCGATGCTTATCTCATTTGGGGCAGAATAAATATCAGGTACTTTGTATGTAGATAATGCATTTGAGCGCAATTTCCCTTCTTTATCATACACAATCTCCTCCATCGTCATCCATCCAATTCCCTGTACGAGACCACCTTCAATCTGTCCTTTGTCGATGATGTGATTCATGCAGCTTCCGAAGTCGTGTACAATTTTTACCGCTTCTACTTCATAAATACCCCGCAGGCAATCCATTTTTACAATAGTGATCGCCGTGCCATACACATGATATGCAAAAGGATGACCTTTTTCAACTGAAGCATCATAGTGAATACCCGGTGTAGAATAATGTGCATGTTCTGATAAACTGATCCTTTTTACATATGCGGTCGATACTACCTGTTCCCAGGTAAAGTCTGTCTGCTTTTCCTGGACCCATAAATATCCATCACGGAAATCTATAGACGAAGAACCCGATTGGGCCATTTCAGCGCCCACAAGTAAAAGTCTTGCGCGTATTTGATTGCAAGCCATCATTACCGCTTTGCCATTAAGGTCTGCGGTAGCACTAGCAGCGGAAGGTGAAGTATTTGCAATCCGGTAAGTGCTGGTGCTATGCACTTTCACTTTTGAAGGATCAATTGAAAAAGCGAGTGATGCCACCTGCAGCATTTTAGTATTTACACCTTGACCCATCTCAACTGCTCCAGTACTCACACTTACACTACCATCTGTGTACACGTGAACCAGTGCCCTGGCCTGGTTCATCATTGTTTTGGTAAATGATATGCCAAAACATACGGGCATAAGTGACAGGCCTTTTTTAAAAAAATTATTTTCAGCGTTGAACGAGTTTACTTCTTTCTGAATTTTATCCAGGTCATATATTCTGCATGCTTTTTCCCAGCATGCTCCTGCTTCGCTTTCAGCAAGTTGACCATAAGGAAATTCTTCACCGGTTTTTATAAGATTTTTTGCCTGGATATCGGATGCCGGAATTCCAAGTTTCCCAGCCGCATGCGCAATAGCCGATTCAATCACAAACATTCCCTGTGGCCCTCCAAAACCACGGAAAGCGGTATTTGGTGGAAGATTGGTTCTGCAACAATAGGCGGTTGCCGTTACATTCGGCAAGTAATAAGAATTGTTGCAATGAAATAATGTTCTTTCAAGTACTGCTGGTGAAAGATCTGCTGCAGCGCCTGCATTCTGGTAAAAAAATGCCTCGTAAGCAAGTATTTCCAGGTCTTCGCTGAGCCCGATCTTATAGTCGGAGGAATAAGGATTGCGTTTGCCTGTCATGCGGATATCTTCCATCCGGCTAAGGCAATATTTAACAGGTTTTTTTAAATGAAATGTGGCCAACGCGCATAATATGGCCCACATAGTTGCCTGGTCCTCTTTACCACCAAATCCGCCACCAAGCCTTATTACATCTATTTCAAGTTTATGCATCGGCACACCGAGTACAACCGCCATATGTCTTTGAACTGCTGTAGGACCCTGAGTGGATGAATATACTTTGATACTATCATATTCCTGCGGTAAAGCATAGGCGCCCTGTGTTTCAATGTACAGGTGCTCCTGCCCGTTAGTCTCTGCAATACCTTCAAAAATATGTGCACAGTTTTTCCATGCATGTTCTGTATCTCCAAGCCGGAAAGTCCTCGGCGGAATTATTAATTCTCCTTTCTTCATAGCCTCACGGGGATCAGTGATAATATGAAGCGGAGTGATATCGATCTTTATTTTCTTTACTGCAGCATAGGCAATCTCACTTGACTCTGCTACTACGAATGCCACCGGCATGCCATGGAAATGCACATGGTCTTCTGCAAGCAAAGGTTCATCAGGTACTATGCCGCCGATCTGGTTTCGACCCGGAATATCTTTGTGTGTAAAAATTCTTACGACACCAGGAATCAGCAATGCATCCTCTACATTAAGATTTAAGATTTTGCCATGTGCATGAGGCGATCCAAAAGCAGCGCCATAAAGCGTTCCATTTAATACCGGGATGTCGTCCAGGTATATCGACTCTCCACGGGTGTGGGTATATGAATCTATATTTTGCATAGTTAATTAGAGCCCGTCATTAATGATAATCCAGTTTTGCGTAAGTCAATTATTTTATAACAAAACTTCGAAATGAGCCTTCAGCAACTGACCAAGCAACAATCGTTTATATTTTTCCGAACCCCTTACATCACTTATTGGTGAAATTTCTTCATTTGATATTTCAATGAGTTCCTCAATCAATTCCGGTGATTTTTTTTTGCCCTGTATAAAAGAAGATGCCCTGCTTAGATACATTGGAACCGGACCTACACCTCCCGCGGAAAAGTTCGCTTCATTGATAATTCCCGATTCAACAGAAAACTTACACGCAGAATTTACACTCGCAATATCTAAATATGTACGTTTACAGACCTTTTCAAAATTAAATAAATCATTTTTTCCTGGGAGATCAAACCAAACCTGCTGAATAATTTCCCGTGGTTCTTTATTAAGTTTTTTATAACCGAGATAGAAATCTTTTAAAAGTATTTCTCTCTTATTTTCTCCATCCCTCAAAATCAGCCCGGCATTCAAAGCAAGAAAGATAATGGTGAGATCACCTATTGGACTTGCGTTTATAAAATTACCACCAATGGTTGCCATATTCCTGATTGGTGTTGAAGAAATTAATTTTTTAATTTTTGGGGTTCTTGGAAAATACTTTCTGAATATTTCGGATTCCACGATATCAGTAACTGTTGCTGAAGCACCAATGAAACATTTTTCGCCTGATATTTCTATGCCATTGAGTTCCTTATTATCAAAGAGAAAATTTACTTCTTCATGGATAAATGTATCATGCTCCTGCACGTAAATATCCGTTCCACCAGCCAGGAAACGTGACCCTGAACTTGTAGTGACTAAATTGCCATTGCCCTGTTGTGTTAATTTACTCAAGGTCGATTTTATTGTTTTGAAATATGCAGGCAGGATATTTTTATCTACAGCAAAGTTGATTGGGCTCTCCTCTTTTTTCATTTTCATTTGCATCGCAATCTTTCCTGCGGCACGCTCTATCGATTTATAACCGGTGCACCTGCAAATATTTCCGTCAATTGATTCGATGGCATTATTATATTCCGGATCATTGGTGCTTAGGCAAAACCCGGCAAGCGAAACAACAAAACCGGGCGTACAAAATCCGCATTGTGTAGCGCCTTCCTCAGCCATGGCCTGCTGGATGAAATTTAACCCTTCAACATTTGTGCCTTCGATGGTAACGATATGTTTGCCTTGCGCATTCCCTAACGACATAAGGCAGCAGGTTGCCGATCTATAATCCAGTTCATTATTTTTTATTTCACCAACCAGCACAGTACATGCTCCACAATCGCCCTCGCGGCATCCTATCTTCGTTCCGGTAAGATGCTGGTGGTATCTTATAAAATCAAGTAGCAGCATTGCTGGTGGTAATGCCGTACTGATTTCTTTCTCATTTAAAATGAATCTTATCAAAATTAATTTCTGTTAAGCCTTAAAGTTAGTATAATTGGACAAATGATTTATGATGAAGACGCTGCCTGCCTCCACTATTTCACAGTAGCTCCCTGCTCGATCCAGCACCTGATGAGTTCGCGTTCTTCAACTGTCATGTTTGTTTTATTATTCTGAGGCATTGTTTTAGTTATTACAACCCGCTGCATAATCTTATCTTTTAGATTTACGATATTGTCAGGAGTATCATAGGCAACCCCATTTGGTGGAGCCGTTAATGATTCATCGGTTGGCTTTGAGGAATGGCATGAAACGCATCGGGATTGTATGATGGCATTTACTTTGATGAAACTAACATCAGTCTTGCAGACTCCTTGTTTTTGTGGTGCTGAGATGTATGCCGTGGCCAATAAAATGAGAACTGAGATTGGCATTACCCAAACATTGTGCTGCCCCTTCTCCCGCAGGTTTAGATAATGTTTAATTCCGGCCGTACCCAATGAAATGGTGGTTAGAATGATCCAGGGATATTGGTATCCGAATGTGCTGGGAAAATGGTTACTGATCATTACGAAAAGAACAGGCAACGTAAAATAATTATTATGAAGTGATCTCAAACCTGCATGCTTGCCCAATTCAGGGTCTAATGGTTTGCCCTCACGTGCTGCTTTGACCATTGCTTTTTGAGCAGGAATAATGATAAAAAAAACATTTGCAGCCATAATGCTTCCGAGCATCGCGCCGAAATGTATGTATGCGGCACGTGCACTGAATACTTCGCAATAAAACCATGCGAATGCAGCAGCGATAATGAACCCAATGACGGTGAACCATACCTGGTATTTAACCAGTGCCGTCCTGCACAATAAATGATATATAAGCCATGCCACTACAAACGATCCGATGCCAAGACTTATCGCAACAGTGGGAGAAATATCCATTACGTTGCTATCGATCAGGAAAGATCTTGCATTAAAATAATACACCACAAATAAAAGGCTGAACCCGGAGATCCAGGTGAAATAGGCTTCATATTTAAACCAGTGAAGATGTTTAGGTATTTCTTTAGGAGCAGTTTTATACTTTTCAAGATAATAAAATCCTCCACCATGAATCGCCCACAAGTTCCCTGCAAGCTCATCCCGCAAATTCTTTGTTCGGTTTAGTGCATTTTCAAGAAATACGAAATAAAATGATGCTCCGATCCATGCGATACCAAAGGTAATGTGCATTAGCCGCACGATAATATTCAACCATTCCATCAGGTGGCTTTCGTAGAGTGTTCCTTTTACCATGAACCAGGTAAATAATACTACCGCAATGGCAGCAAGAATTATACAGGTATAAATGAATACCTGTGAAGATTCCATCTTCTGCTGGAATGCGTCTTCTTCTTTTTCCCCGGCCGGGGTCAATGCAACCCCGGCATTATTTTTTTTTAGGTTACGAAAAAAATATGTCATGCCCACCAGCGCAAACAAAATAATAATGAACAAACATAAAATGACGATCTTGACCATAACGGTTAATAAGAATACCAAACTTAGAGCTTCTACCTGTAAATTTTTAAGAATAAGGATTTATACAAAAAATGAAACTCTTTTTGATGGCTCAATTTAAAATTTAGTTTTCTACTTTTGACGGCACAAACTATACATAATAAATTTTATCGTGGTGGATCTCTCCATAAAATCTAATCGAATCATAACGCCGGGGAAAATACGCAATGGTTTTGTTATGGTTAATGATGGTAAAATATCCGGCATTGTTGATGAGCTTCCCGGTAATGTAAAATATTTTTTTGACGCAGGAAATAAAATACTCATGCCGGGTATCATAGACCCGCATGTACACATCAATGAGCCCGGAAGAGCCGATTGGGAAGGGTTTGATACAGCCACCCGTTCAGCTATTGCAGGTGGCATTACCATGCTTGTGGATATGCCCCTTAATTCTTCACCGGTAACCACAAGTGCTGAAGCATTCAAACTTAAGATTGAATCAACAAAGCAGCAGTTACATACCAATTGTGGTTTTTGGGGTGGAATTATACCCGGTAATGAGGAGAATATTGAAGAACTTATAAGTATGGGAGTGCTTGGTTTCAAAGCCTTCCTTACACATTCAGGCATTGATGAATTCCCGAATGTTACAGAAAGCGATCTTCGAAAAGCAATGCCGTTGATCGCCAGGGCCGGGCTTCCGCTATTGGTGCATTGCGAATTAAGTGATGACTTACCGCGGGCTACTGGTAACATTCGCTCTTATTTGAATTATCTTTCATCGAGGCCGCCGCATTGGGAAACAGAAGCTATAGCCATGATGATCCGTTTGTGTCGCGAAATGAAATGTAAGGTTCACATTGTTCACCTATCGGCCGCAGAATCGCTGCCCATTATTGCTGCCGCTAAACTTGAAGGGTTACCGGTAACGGTTGAATCTGCCCAGCACTATCTTTATTTCAATGCCGGCGATATCGCCGATGGACAAACGCAATTCAAGTGTGCTCCCCCAATTCGTGATAAGAAGAACAACCAGGAACTATGGAAAGCCTTAAAGAATGACCTGGTCGATATGGTTGCAACCGATCATTCCCCGGCTCCGCCTGATCTTAAGGAGGTAAGATCAGGTAATTTTATGAAAGCATGGGGAGGGATCGCTTCTCTTCAGTTGGCTTTGCCTGTGTTATGGACAAGAGCAAGGGAAAATGGATGCAGTATTATTGACCTGGCAAAATGGCTTTGTGAAAAACCGGCAGTACTTATTGGAAAAGAGAAAAGCAAGGGCAAGATCGAAGTTGGTTATGATGCAGACATGGTTGTGTGGGATGATGAAACATCCTTTGTTGCAACAGCAGGTATGCTTCATCACAAACATAAACTCACACCTTATATTGGTGAACGGTTATCAGGTATAGTAGAACAAACTTACCTTGCAGGCGAAAAAGTTTACGATAATAATTCTATAATAAAATTAAACCTGGGCAAAATTGTTTTAGCAAAATCATGAATTATTTTATCCAAAGAGCGGAGCTTGTAATGAAACGAATTAATGAGCTGGCGGCCATCAGTGATCACAATGAACACCTGTCGAGGATATTCGGTACCAAATCATTCATGAAGGCTCAGCAAAAATTATGCGATTGGATGAAGGATGCTGGATTGGTTACAAATATTGACAACATCGGGAATGTTCGGGGCAAACTCATGAGTAAAAAGAGGCGTGCAAAAACTTTTATCATCGGATCACATTTTGATACAGTAATAAATGCAGGAAAATTCGATGGGCCTCTCGGAATTCTTGCCGGGCTTGACATTATAGAGCGGTTAATAGAAGATAAAGTTGAATTGCCTTTTCACCTGGAGCTTGTTGCTTTTAGTGATGAAGAAGGGGTGAGGTTCCATACTTCTTATCTTGGCAGTAGGGTATTGACAGGTGCGTTCGATTATGAACTTTTACAGAAGAAAGATACGGATGGAATTACTCTGAATGAAGTGATAAATGACCTGGGTGCAAATGCAAAACAGATTACAGATGATGCAATACCAATTAGTGATTGGCTTGGTTATTTTGAAATTCATATAGAACAGGGGCCAGTATTGGATGAAAGCAAAGAGCCTGTTGCGATCGTAACCTCAATT
>JBKJPO010000248.1:0-5187 GCA_046595095.1 Chitinophagaceae bacterium | reverse complement strand
GTAAAGCTTCTGTATTCCTCAGGCACCTTGTTACGAAAATTCATGATTGCAGCAACACCTTGTTTCACCTTCTGTTCATCCTTCACCTTCTCAAGAAAATCAGCAAAGGTTTTGGTGGCATTCAATTTCGCTTGTCCGGTAACGTTATTATAATGATTTAGCATAAATTCGAAGTCAGATTCATTACCGTTGGCGACGATTAGTTCCATGGCCACTCTTGATAATTTCCCTTTTAGATCTGTACTGTTTTGTTTTGCAAATGCATAAGCCGCATCTGCATCTATTTTCTTTAATCCTTCTAAAGCTGCACCGGCAACAGAATAAGAAGAATCGCCAAGACTCTTTTTGTAGAATGCCAGGTATTTCTTGTCAGCTTTTGTGTTAAGCAATTCTATCGCCCGGGCCCTTACTTTTTTAGCCGGATCCTTTTCTGCAAGGAGTTCAATATCGGTTAGCAATTTTCCCTCAAGCGTTGGTTTGTTTGTAGAGATTTTTGTCAGGGTAAGTTCCCTTATTCCTTCATAACGGTCGCTCAGTCCAAGTACTATTTCAGGCATTTTATTTTTGGCAAAATATTGAAGCGCTTCATACCTGTCCATATACTTTGTTGCATACTTCCATTGATGTACGTAATTCTCAGTACTCTTGTTATCTTTTTTTTCTGCAAGTAAAATTTTATCAGCGTCAAAATTTACCAGGTCAGGCTTTGAAGCCGTAGCAAAAGTAAATGTGTCGGTCTTGTTGGTTACCCATACATTATATCGTTGCTTATTCGCACCATTGTAAATATCGATTGCTACAGGCAATGTGAATACTTTATCGGTTTTTTGTTGTTGCTCAACAATCACTTGAGTGTTTCCGGGATTATAGATGTAGTCAATTTTTAACTTCGGATGTCCGTTTCCGTAATACCATTGGTTGAAGAACCAGTTGAGATCCTTGCCCGTTACTTCTTCAAAAGCGAGCCTTAAATGTGCAGCCTCAGCGCTTTTAAATTTATTATCTGTGAGGTATTTGTTTAATGATTTGAAAAAAGCTTCATCGCCTACATAAGCGCGAAGCATATGCAATATGCGACCACCTTTCTGGTAGCTTACCTGGTCAAACATTTGTTCTTTATCTGCATAGCTGTACCTCACGAGATTCTTTTTATCACTTCCGCTGAAAAGGTATTGTTGCATATCTACATTGTGGTGATCATCGGCTGCATCTTTGCCCTTACTATGCTCATTCCACAATACTTCGCTGTAGTTTGCAAAAGATTCGTTGAGGGTAAGATTGCCCCAGCTCTCTGCCGTTACGAGGTCGCCAAACCATTGGTGAAATAATTCATGTGCAATGGTGCTTTCCCAGATATTATCATCAGTTAATTGCCTTGCATTCTGGTATGCACTTTCCTGGTGAAGTGTTGCGGTTGTATTTTCCATCGCACCACTCACGTAATCCCTGCCCACCATCTGCGCATACTTAGCCCATGGGTAAGGCACTCCCAGAATTTTTTCAAAGTATGCGATCATTGCCGGAGTTTCTCCAAAGATCTTTCTTGCTAGGGGCTCATATTTTTTCTCAACGTAATAACTAACTTCTTTGCCTTTATGAAAATCTTTAACAATCGCAAATTCACCTACACCCATGAAGAATAAATAAGGAGCGTGTGGCAGGTCCATCTTCCAATAATCTGTTCTTGTACCATCATTGTTTTTCTTCTGGCTTATGAGTAAACCATTACTGAGCGTCACATATTTTTCCGGAACAGTCATGTAAATCTCCTCAGTTGTTTTCTGATTAGTCTTATCGATAGTAGGAAACCATACACTGCTTGCTTCGGTTTCTCCCTGCGTCCAGATCTGGGTAGGCTTATTTTTATCTTCACCTTTAGGATTAATAAAATACAAACCTTTCGCACCGGTTATTGCTGCACTTCCTTTTCCATCGAAATCATCAGGCTTTGAAATATAGTCGATATAAATTGTATATTTTTCCCCACCAGAATATCTCTTACCAAGGTTTACATTTAAGATTAATCCATCATATTTATATTTCAAAGGAGTCTTTGATTTGCTGCCAACCATGCTAACGCTAATGACTTCCATTCCTTTGGCATCAAGTGCAAGGGAATCAGTAGGATAAAAATGCGGTTGTAAAGTGATAGTTGCTTTTCCATGCATCCACGATTTTGTAAAATCAAATTTTACTTCCAGTTTTGTGTGAACGAGATCATTAATACGGGGATGACTTTCCCGGTAGATCTTTTTCCATGTTGTATCTTTTGACTCCTGGCCAAATTGAGCCTGCATACTGTAACTCACCACGAAGCACGTGGCTAATAATAAAAGCTTTTTCTTCATTTGTGATTTTTAAGGGCTGCAAGTTAGCGAGCTTCATGTTAAAGCAATTCTATTTTTGTGATAGAAGGCAAATAGGTGCATTTATTGCTATAGATTTGTGTACATATGAATTCTTTTTTTACCTGTAGCCTCATATGCATATTCAGTTTCAGCCTATCGCCGTTAAGTGCCCGGCAAAATCATTTTATTTATATTCAGTCTGAAACCAATGTTTCTTTTTATATAAAACTTGATAATAAGGTGCACAGTTCCACAGCAAGTGGTTATATAATTTTACCTAAACTGTCCTCAGGAGAATATTCACTTCTTATCGGGTTTCCTAAGGACCAATGGCCAGAACAAAAATTAACTGTAGCAGTCAATTCAAAAGATGAAGGGTTTTTATTAAAAAATTTTGGAGATAAGGGCTGGGGATTGTTTAATCTTCGGAACCAGGAAGTGATTATGAGTAGCCAGGAAACAGTGATTGAAAATCAGCCATTACGCGAGATCAAAAACGACCTGTTTTCCAACACCCTCGCTGATGTAGTGAATGATTCAAGCATCAAACAAACAGATATTGCAAGAATAGATCCACCTGTTCAACTAGTTGAGAATCCTGAGATGAAAACCCAGGATAAACAAATAGAGCAATCCGATTCGGCTGTTGTTACAATTATCGAAAAACCAGTTGAAATTATACCTGTTAATAAAGTCTCTAAAGAACCCTTGACCGACAACATCATTGATACTGCATCAGTAGTGGTTAACTCACCACGGGTACGACAGTTGTTGGCTAAAACCAGTAATGATGGGATTGATCTCATTTATATTGATGAATCAGAAGATGTTCCTGATACTGTGCGATTATTTGTTGGTGGTCAAAGATTAAGTAAGAAAGAGGAAGCCAGGCTGCTTAAACTAAATGAGGCAAAGTTTAGTGAGGATAAATTACTTGAAGATAGGGCTCTTGAATTAACAGTTATGGGGGCTAAAGCTGCAGAGGACAGTTTAAACTTACTACTTCAGAAAGTAGATAATATTAGTCCGACTGATATTGCAAAAGATAATGTTTTGGAAAATCTCAATAAAGATTCAGCCAGGCAAAATCCAGTCACAGCAGTACAGCAACCAGTATTTATAGAAGATAAAATTCAAAAGCCGCTCAATGAGGGTTCGGCTGCTTCAATGATAAATTCAGATTGTAAAAAAGTAGCTTCCGATGAAGATTATTTGAAGCTGCGCAAAAAGCTGGCTGCCGAAACGACCAACGGCGATATGGTTGATGCAGCCCGGAAGTTTTTCAAAACAAGGTGCTTTACAACTGAACAGATTAAGAACCTTAGTGGGTTATTTGTGAATGATGAAGGGAAGTACCAATTCTTCGACGCAGCGTATGCATTCTTATATGATACAGATAATTTCAGTTCTCTTGAAGTTTTGCTTTCAGATAGCTACTACATCAACCGTTTCCGAGCGATGATAAAAAAATAAGTCATTCATGCCAAGGTATTTTATTGAAGTTTCGTACCGTGGTACATCATATTCAGGCTTCCAGGTACAAAAAAATGCCAACACCATACAGGCCGAGCTGGAAAAAGCGTTGTTCACTTTTTTCAGGCAAACATTTCAGCTTACCGGTTCATCCCGCACCGATGCGGGGGTACACGCTTCTCAAAACTTTTTCCATGTTGAACTGGAAGACAGTTTACCTAAGGATCAGTCATATGTATACAACCTGAATGCCATTCTTCCAGAAGACATAGTAGTTAAAAGCGTAAAGCAAGTAAAGGACAATGCTCATTGCCGGTTCGATGCCTTGTCTCGCAGTTATGAATATCATCTTTACAGGGAAAAAGATCCTTTCATCGGTGACCGGGCCTATTATTACCCATACAAACTGGATCTTGAAATAATGAATGAGGTCGCTGCCAAACTAATTTCATACTCGGATTTCACTTCTTTTTCAAAACGGAATTCGCAGGTTAAGACTTTCAATTGCAGGATTTATCAAAGTTTGTGGGAGGAGGTCGGCAATCAATTTTGCTATAGGGTTCGGGGCGACAGGTTTTTACGTGGCATGGTGAGGGGTCTTGTTGGCACAATGCTCAAAGTTGGAACATGCAAAATATCCCTCAAGGAGTTTGATGAGATTGTTGTCAGTCGAGACTGCGCCAATGTCGATTTTTCTGTACCCGCGCATGGTCTGTTCTTGAAGGAAGTAAGTTACCCCACCGATGTGTTTATATAAATAAAGTTTATTGTTTTTTACATCAGGAAAAATGCTCACCAGAAATCCTGCAGAACATCCAAAAAAATATTTTTTCTTCATAAGGTCCTTTCCCCGCTTATGTTTAGAAGAAATGAAGTAGAAATATTTCAAAATCATTTGGTGGTGGAAACGTACCGCCCTATATTTGCCACCCGCTTTAAAAAACGGGGAGTTCTTAAGTTAATTAGGTGTCAAATCGATAAGAAATAAGGAGTTGAATTTTAGTTATTATTTCTGAAACGGTTAACCCGGGAATGATTGAAAACTATTCGCGGTTTAAACTACCATGATGGTATATTTGCCCTCCGGTTTTTGCAAGCAGACTGTACCAGTCTAAATCAGGTTATTTTTTTGAGAATCATTAACAAGATTTATTCAAATTAATTTGGCGCCAGTAGTAAAGAAATCATATCTTTGCCGCCCGCTTTAAAAAGCAAGTTCTTAATAACATAATTGAATTACCGGTTAGTTTTTGATTTCTTCAAAAATAGATTTGGTAAAAAAATAAAAGGCTCTTACTTTTGCACTCCCAATTGAAAAAACGGGAGGTCAGAAATGGCCGAAAGATCTTTGAAAGTTTGGAAGCAA
>JBKJPO010000019.1:0-2774 GCA_046595095.1 Chitinophagaceae bacterium | reverse complement strand
CACGCAGACCATGATAAGCCAGTCTAAGATATTCATCCGCCAGTTTATTAATGTCTGTTGCTTCTTTCACAGCACTGCTGATGCGGCTATGTTGCAGCATGCCTTTTACGATGGCATCCGCTCTTTTACCGTGATGATTTATTTTTTGTTCATTTTCTGCGATATCATTTGCAATAGAAATAGCTTCTTCGTTATTACCTTCTTTCAATTCGGTTTTCATTTCTTCAATCAATTCAGTATTTACTTCCGAAAAATTATTGACGAAGTTTAAAGGGTTTTGTATTTCATGGGCAATACCTGCAGTGAGTTCACCGAGTGAGGCCATTTTTTCTGATTGCACTAATTGAGACTGTGCCTGTTTTAAGTCGATCAGTGTTTTTTCAATTTCCTGTTTGGCCAACTCTAATTTATTAAAATCTTCGTACCTGGAATAAGCAATTGAAAATGCTTCAGCCAGTGATTTTACCAAATCAATTTTTTCTTTTGCAAGTGGATTTGCATTTCCTACATAAAGCATCCCTTGTGAAAATGGTACAAAATGCATATCCAGCGATTCAGGAGGATTTGCTGTATCCTGGTATGCTTCTGAGCTTTGGATTTGCCCTTGCTCAATCATAGTATTCATCCAATTCACAAACGCTTCCTTATTCCAATGTTCAGTATAAACCAGACCCTTACGCCAGTAATCAACGGTGTTAGTGGTGACAGAATTTGCATTGAATGGTAGATTCATTACACCAAGGGAATGTCCATCTGGTGCCGATAAATAGATCTTCACTTCAGTATTAATTTCATCTATAATAAAAACACCACAACGAAAAAAGGGAATGTCTAACATTGATAGTTCATGCCATATTATTGGGGTGATGCGTTGAAGATCATTGGTTGTACGCATTGAAGCAATTTCAGCACGAACCCTGTCAAGTGATGATTCTTTAATTGCCTCCAATGCCCTTGCTTCTGATTGCTTCAGGTCTTCAAATCTTTTATAGGCAAGACTAAATGCATTCGCAAAACGACGTATAACTTTTATTATTTCTTCAGTAAAGGGTATTTCCCTGAAAAGATATAATGCACCAGCAGAAAAAATGCTACAATAATAATAATGAGAATCTTTATCTGAAACACTTGCTCCTGCCGCACCAACCGGGAGTACATAGCTGTCTCCTTTCATGGTATTATAATAATTGATCAAATCCTTACCTTGAAATACATAAGAAAAATCATCTTCCTGCCTTTCCCAGGCAGCGAATACTCCTTGCAACATTGGATGAATATCCATTGACTCATTACCTGAAAAATTTACTTCATATCCATCGTTCGTTGTTGTGGTTGTCCATACATCAGCACAGCGGTTATCAGCATTGATGATACCGATACCACAACGGAGTGTTTTTAATTCAAGCTTATCCAGTTCCCTGAATATAACTGATACGACCTGTTGAAGGTCCTGGCTCTTATTCATGGCCATCGTTTGGGCTCTAACTCTTTCCAGTGCCGCCTCTATCGTTGCTTCTCTTGCCTGTGCTTCCGCTTTTTGCAGATCAAGAAAACGGGTGTATGCCAGATTAAATACTTCGGCAGAGCGCTTGAGTAAATGTTTTGAATCATTTGATGCTTCCTTATTGGTAATAAGCAGCATGGCACCTCCGGGAAATTTTGAATAATTATAGTAAAGCGCATCGGGTATTAACATCTTACCGGTATCATCACGATCTAAAACTTCGGGAACAGCTTCTTCTAGATATGCGTACCACTCTTTTAACATCTTATAATCAGCTACTATTGTATAATCTGTTTCAGATGCATAATATTTTTCCTTGTCTTGGTAGGCTCTTGCCGTTTTGGTCCAATTTAAAAAAGCTTTGCCATGAATTATTTTTCCATTGGGGTCGCGGGTATGTCGGTAGGAATACCATGCCTCAAATTCTTCACTTTTTTCTTTGTATACATGAATAAGAACAGATTCTAATTCTTTTTCTCCTAATCCGGCCATTTGCTCCCTCAATACATGGATTACTGCAAAAAGATCTTCGGACGTATGCATAGCCATCGCACTGGATCTTACCCTCTCTAATGCTGCTTCAATCTGTGCTTCCCTTGCCTGTGCTTCTGCTTTTTGCAAATCATTAAAACGGGTATATGTTAAATCAAAAACTTTTGCAAACCGAAGCAGGATATCAAACTGTTCTTCCGGCAAAGGTTCAAAACTGGAGGCGGTCAAACTTCCAAAATTGTTGAAGGATGCATTTAGAAATATCCGTTCAATTGATTTCATTCCATTAATAACAGGGTTGGGCAAAGAGGACATTTCTGTTTCGGAAAAAATAAAATCATCCCAGTTTTTTTTGATTGTTCCCTCCAGTAGGTACTGCCACTTCAATGTCCTGTCTCGCCATGCATTTATATATGCCAGGTATGGTACTTGCTCGTGATATTGTACAAATACACCAACTGGTATAGCTCCTTGTTCTGAATTAGCCATCCACCAGATTGAACCATTTGTTTTAGAGTCATATATCATAATGATACATCGATCGAGTAAAAAATGAAGTTTAGTTAATTCTCTGAAGACAGTATCTACTAATTCTGCTAACTCAATCGATTTTTGCATAGCCATTGCTCTTGCCCTTACTCTTTCCAATCCTAATTCAATTTGTGATTCCCTTGCCTGTGCCTCAGCTTTTTGCAGATCAAGAAAACGGGTATAGGTTTGTTCGAATACTTTGCCAAATCGTTTGAAAATGTCATGTGCATCTGGTACAGATTCATAG
>JBKJPO010000139.1:0-4536 GCA_046595095.1 Chitinophagaceae bacterium | reverse complement strand
TCAAATGCCAAGCACATCTTTCAGTTTTGCATATCCTGTTTTACTGACGGGTAGTGCAGCACCAGTGTTTAATTGTAAAAGATGATTGTCTTTTTCATGTGCGTCGATCCTGGTGATCAATTGGGTGTTTACGATGTAGGAACGGTGTACCCGCACAAAGTGGAAAGTACTGAGTGATTGCTCAAAAAAATTCATTGTACGTTTTTTGAGAAATGCCCCATCCGCAGTTACGATCTTTACATAATCATCTGCTCCTTCGAGGTAATGTACGTGGGCAACTGGAATTATTTTAATTTTATTTCCGTCTTTAACTACGATGCGATTTTGCTGAGCGGGATGTTGTGAAGCAATCTCTATTAAGTTACCAGTCGTTTGAGATTGCGCATGTTGTAAATATTTGCTGATCGCCTTATCAAATCTTTCTTTGCTAAAAGGCTTTAGCAGGTAATCCACAGCGTTAGCTTCAAAAGCTTTTATAGCAAATTCATCAAAGGCTGTTGTGAAAATTACCGCTGGTGGTTCATCTACCAATTCAAGCATTTCAAATCCATTTATCTTTGGCATTTGAATATCCAGGAATATAAGGTCGGGTGTGTATTCCTGTAAAGCTTTCATTCCTTCGAAACCATCATTACACTCACATACAATTTCTACTTCGGAGTATGATTGTAAATACTCTTTTACCAGGCTACGTGCAAGTGGTTCATCATCTATTATTATAACTTTCATGATGTTTGAGGAATAAGGATTGTTGTAATAAATTGACCGTTCTCTTTTCCTGTTTGTAGCAGATCATGTCTTGCAAAAAGGAGGAATAATCTCCGGGAGATTGATGATAAACCAAATCCCTCACCTTTCAAAGGTTGCGACGTTTCCGGGTCGAAAGGATTTCGGATAATGATTCTCAAAAAATGATTTTCATTGCTCGCTTGCAGCGTGATCAGTACTTCGCCTGTAGTATCATAAAGGCCAAACTTTATAGAATTTTCAACAACAGGTTGTAATAACATTGCAGGTATTCTCATTCCGTTAGTGTCGTTATAACAAACTAGTTCTGTTTGCAGGCGGTGGCCAAACCTGACTTTTTCAATTTCGAGATAAAGTTGCAGGTATTGTATTTCTTCTTCCAGGGTTACCCAGGTTTGATCTTCTTTTTTTAATGTGCCTCGCAGAAAGTCACTGAGCTGCTGGATCATGTGCCTGGCTTTTTCAGGCTGACTTGTTGTTAATGCGCTGATCGAATTAAGACTATTGAATAAAAAATGGGGTTGTAGTTGTTGCCTTAACTTATATAATTCAGCTTCTTTTGTAAGGTTTTCAGTTTCCCGTTTTCTCAAATCCATTGCTTTTTGTTCCTGTTGGCTATACCAAAGCAAACTAAACATACTTATGCTGCTTGTCATAAGGAAACCTGCGCCAAATCTTATTCCGCTTGTAGATCGAACGAAGCCGGGATATATATCCGCTTCATTAAAAATTGCCCACATAACACCTTGGATGAAGAGCAACCAAATGCCACTTACAGCGAGACTGGTGATAATGATATACCAATATTTTTCCTGCCTCGGCAGGTAGTATCGCATGTTGTTGCTTATAAAAAAACAACCAGCAGCAAGAAGACAAATACTTGTGACTGAATCTATGACGGCATGCATTGTATCTGCTTCAATACTTTTAAGTATTAATAATTGCAATAGCATACAGATAAGCCACCAGGCTCCAAAAAAATATCTAAGCCGTTTATCTGATAAGATTGAAGTAGATACCAATGATCTTAATTTGTTATGAGCTGTTTATCATTACAACTTGCCTCGAGTTGTTCTGATTGCCAGCGGGTAAGCCTGATAAAATTATCGGCGTCTTCATGTTCAAAAATGCGTGAGTATAATTCTGCCCCATCAATAAATTCATCGATTAGATGGACTTCTGAGACATCAATAAATTTCCAGTGCACCATCTTTTGCTTATTGTTGAAGAATGTATCTTCTTCGAGAAGCCCTGTTGACCTGGCTTTTTGAAATGCACTCATATTATCTTCCGCATATACAAGCCTTAATTGTTCATCAAATTGTGGTGTATGCTCGCCTTCACCACAGATGATCCGGTAAATCAGTTTTGCAAGATACCATTTCATATAGTAGGTTGTTGGGTTTAAGTTTTTTAAAAAATTTATGGAGGGAAACAGTAAAGTCAATAATTAGAAATTTCAATCCCTCCAAAAACACACGAACCTTTAAGCACTACTACCTTTGACTGATCTGTTAACCCTGAACCTGGATTACGTTTATCTTCAATTCCGCCAAAAACTGCTGTCACTTCATTTTTTATATTCCAATGCGGGGGCACAATCAATTTTGTGCCACCAAAAACATTATTGATCTCAAGCCATATCGGTTCCTGGATATCCGCCTGCATAAGGTTGATCTCTGTACCCCCCATGAAACTATTTATTTCTCCTCCTTTAAAATTTTTAGAGAAGATATTTTTTTTTACTCCGCCAAAAACGGCGTTGATATCTACATATTCGGCAGTTTCAGGGGTGTTCAATTTATTTATTGGGTTTATTGGGTGAACTGAATCAATGGGGCTGGTCATATTCTGATCTGTAAACGCGGAAGTTGTTTGTTCCTGGCCTGCTCCCCTGTTTTTCCATCTATCACGTGGTCCTTGACAATTGAAATTTCGTTTGGGTTTTAATATATAAAGTAGCCCAAGTGCTATTAATATTGTAGGAACAATGTAGTTACGGAAATCCATCTCCGGCACAAATTTATCTACAAGAAATATTCCGCCAATTGCAAGCATAATGAATGCACCAGCATTTTGAAACCTGCTTTTTATCCCAATAAATAATCCTATTACAATCAATATCATTGGCCATGTAAAAATCCATGAAGGTATGGGTGCACCCATTTTATAGGCCAGCAATAGGATACCTGCTACTAAAATCACCAGGCCGCTCCAAATCCGGGATCCGTGCCTGCGTTCAAATCCTCGTTCATTATTTTGTTCCATAAAAGAAAGTTTAAATTTTATTGATAGGCAAATCTATAACGGGCGGGAATTGAAAAAAAGGACGAGTAGGTTTAATAGCAGTAAAAGTCGGTGAATGCAGGAAATGGATAGGTGAAATTTCAAAACATCTTCCTGAGACAAATAAAAACGCTGGAAGTTAGCTGTTGCTAATTTTGGATAGTCAGGTCGGATAATACCTTAAGTCTCCTGCTAGCCATAATACGTAAATTAGCGCCAGCGGAAATTGTTTGCGGTACATTTAAAATGGCTTCGCCCCCGGGAATATTATCTATAATAATAGTGGAGCCGCTGGTTAAAATTGCAGGGGGAATTATATTTTCCAACCAGTTTGACTCAATATTCCAGTTGCCGTTTCCTATAAAAGTATAGGTAAAAATATTAGAGCAGGAGTACTGCCGTGGTTTACAAACAGGTAGATTACTTTTCCCGATATTGCTGCTACTGCCCACTAAACTATTACCCGGAGTTGCTAACGCGAGGGAAGAGACGCCGATTTGGGATTTAGCATATAAAATAAATCCTAGTAACAAAGTGGTTATGAAAAAGACTTTTTTTTCCATAAATCAATATAATGCATTGTTTCCCCGATTGAATCTGATGGTAATGCCCGTAGCGGAATCAGTTACTTCAATCCTGGCGAAGTCGAGCCAAACCTGGTGAAATAAACTGGTGCAATTGTTACATTCAGGAGCTAAGTATGAAAAGTGATTAACGGTAACATCCTTAAGTACAATTATATAAAAAATAGTAGCCGTCGAATCATAAAATTCAAAAGTAATTTCAGGTGTGTGAGACAAGTTCACTGATCTTTTGAACAATTCATTGGTAGATGGGCCATGCATTTTTTTGAATTTTACGAATTCAAACCTAGTGATTGGTGATCCCCCGCCTCCACCAACACCAATGGTTATTGCGGTAGTATCACTGGTTTCAAATGCGATCACATTTTCACCGGCTGGGGCTGTTAGGCCTATGGCTTTCATTTTTATGATTTGGCCCTTTACCGCCAGGACTGCGCCCATCAGGCAAAGCAGTGTAAATAGTATTTTCATATAGTAAATCTAACAGGATAAAAAAACTATACAATAAAATTATAAAAAGTTAAATGAATTGCTGGCTTTATTATTCAGACCAGGCTTGGAGATATTCGGTGTGCATTTCGAGGGAATGTTTTATCCAATGAAATCATGAACTCAGATATACCCTAACATTTTTTTAACCAAAACATATCAATCATGGCATAGTATTGACATATATGTATCCTATAAATCATACATCAAAATTACGACCATGAAAAAAACGCTACTCGCAATTACAATTGTTTCATTTCTTGCTGCATGCGGTTCAGGTTCTAGTGACCTGAAAACAGAAAAAAATGTTACAGGTGTAAATAATCCTATCAAATATAATGACATATTGATCGATACTGCAGCGACCATGCCGACAAATGTAAATGAAGTTGCAGATGAGGGCTATACAGCTCCGGTACGAAAAGTTACC
>JBKJPO010000485.1:0-10252 GCA_046595095.1 Chitinophagaceae bacterium | reverse complement strand
TATTGCCTCAATCACCATCCTGATTTTTATATTTAACAGGAATAGCCATAGTCGTATAGAAATGACATAGCAATTAATTATAAAATAAATAATTGATTTTTTACACTTCTATTTCTCCAAATAAATATGGGCAGACTACAATCGCTTCTAATTAAACTATATTTGAAGTTGATCTTAAGTCTTTTGATGAACTGGTTCTATAACTCTTTCCTATGAAACTCAGCTTCCTGATTATATTAATTTTTATCAGCCTGAATGGTTATTCTCAATTTGGCCAATTCCTATATACTGATATAGATTTTAAAGAAAACCAGGCAGATACCATAAATATTAAACTTGACAGTATTCTGATTTTGGGAATTGGCTCTTCAGTTACAAGAATATTCTTAGATGATTTAAGCGCTAAAATAATAGAAGAGTTAAAAACTCAGGATATTATCGCATCGTATTCTTACCTGGGCAAGAATAGGGATGAAGCAAATAAACAATTTAGGCTGATGAATAAAGGAGGCTACAAAGCGATCCTGGTATTTTTGCCAAAAGACACTGCTTTATTTGAAACTAAGAATTTCAGGAGTACTAATACAACTCATGGAGATTATGGCCCAATTCAAACTACGAGAACATATTCCCGGCTATCTTATCAACAATCATTCAATTTCCAGTTTTATAAAACCGGTAAAGTCATGCAAAGATTTTGGAATGCATTAGTGGATATCGATTGCGATCCCGGCAAAAAATATGCTACAAAAAAACTAGCTAACAAACTCCTTAACAGGTTAAAGAACAATAAATATATTAAGTAATGTTGTTGCTACCATCTGCGACAGATGCAAGCGTGGTAGCAAGCAGGCAAAATCTTGCTTCAACCCATTATGGTTTTCTCACAAATTAATTTTGAATCGATGAATAAATTACTTGGGACAGTTTCAATGATATTCTTTTTAGGATTTCCATCGTTAAGCCAGGATAAAATTTCAGTAGAGCCCAGGCCAGTCAGTATTTACATAGAACAAGGTGAAAATAAGCAAAGCCTTAATTTTGACTTTTTAGTTAAGAATAATTCTGCCGATACTCTAAAATTGTCGAAAGTTTCGGTATTTGTCTATGACCAAAAAAATCACATAATTCATTCTCGTTTTCTTGATAATAATGGTACAGCACCAAGTATCCACACAATCCCGGATAGAGAATTTAAGGGGAAAGAAACCAAACTTATATTTAACCCATTCACAGAATTTGATCTTACAATGACTCTTGGGAAAATGATGTTCGAGTTGATTTTCTCAAACAATAAAAATGAAGAATTCATTGTAAAAACTGCTATTTCTCCAAAAAAATATTATCAAATGGAAAAGTATGCATTTCCATTAAGCGGTAAAATATTGGTTTATGACGGACACGACTTTTATGCACACCACAGAAGATTTGATTACGAATTTTCCATAATTAAGCAACTGGGAATCAGTGCTAATTTTATGCGATACGGATACGATTTTGTAATTCTTGATAGTGCACATAATCAATTTAAAGGAAGCGCCGATAGCGCTGAAAATTATTTTGGATTTGGGAAAAAAGTTAATGCCATTGCTGCCGGAAAAGTGATATATGCTTCCAATAAGCACAAAGACGATAAATCATTTGATATACCTGGGATTGCAAATAATCCACTTGAATTATATGGTAACTGTATTGCTATCGAACATAAAAACGGAGCAATAAGTATTTACGGACATTTAAAACAAAATAGCCTGAAAATTAAAGTGGGTGATAAGGTGAGCATAAAACAGGAAATTGCATCAATCGGTATTTCAGGCAGTTCGTTTTTTCCACATTTACATTTTGAAATGAGATCTTCTATAAAGGCTTCTGCTGAAGGATTTCCTTCATATTTCTCTGACGTAATTTTAGTAGATGGAAATACAAACCGAAAATTAAAATCAGGCTTAGTTGAAACTGGTAATTTAATAGAAGTAAAATAGCAAAACATCATCTAACATTAGGATACCTGGAAGGTGCTCATTCACCGGATTGTAAAGTATATAAGGTAGTGTTGAAGACAAAACCCATGTGGTTAAAAACAAAGTGAGAAAGAAAGCTGAGTAATACAAGATACTCCGGGAGCCAAATAAATATTGTTATTTTCAATAAATGTTACATAACAATTGCGACCTGTTTTTTTTAACAGCTTCCATAGAACTAACAAAAATTATTTAATGAAAACAAAAATACTAAACCTATTAATTTACTTCACCATCTATATCTCTGCCTGTTCGCCAAAAATAAACATGCAAAAAGTATTTTCAGAAGCTGAACAACAAACAACTGTAATGCTTCAGAACATCCAGGCTACAAAAAAATCCAACACTGATCTTGTGTCGCCTCGCTCTATAGAAAAAGGTGAATTAAAACTTGTATCATCAAGAGATTGGACGAGTGGTTTTTTCCCTGGAGTGCTATGGTTTATTTATGAGCAATCAAATAAAGATTCCTGGAAGTCAGCCGCGCAAACATTTACCTCAAATATGGAGAGGGAAAAAATGAATACATCAAATCACGATCTTGGCTTCAAAATGTATTGCAGTTATGGTGCAGGTTATTTGCTCACCCGGGATCCGGGATATAAGGATGTACTTATCCAATCTGCAAAATCATTGTCGACCCGTTTCAGGACAGTTACCGGTACCATCAAGTCATGGGATCATAACAGGGATAAATGGGGATACCCCGTTATCATCGATAACATGATGAATCTTGAACTTTTATTTGAAGCAACAAAGCTCAGCGGTGATTCTTCTTTTCATAAGATCGCGGTAGCACATGCAAATACAACACTTAAAAATCATTACCGTCCTGATTACAGTTCTTACCACGTTGTAGATTATGATACCACTAATGGAAATGTGGTAAAAAAGAATACGCACCAGGGATTGAATCATGAATCAGCCTGGGCAAGGGGACAGGCCTGGGGTTTATACGGATATACGATGTGCTATCGCTATACCCGCGATCCAAAATACTTGCTGCATGCAGAACAGATTGCTGAATTCTTTCTTAATCATCCAAATCTCCCTAAAGACATGATTCCTTACTGGGATTTTAATGCTCCAGGCAATCCTGCCGAACCAAGAGATGCCTCGGCTGCAGCGGTTATTGCTTCAGGCTTATTCGAATTGAGCACTTTTAGTTCCAGTGGAAAAAAATACAGGTCTGATGCCATTAAAATTTTACAAAGCCTTACAAAAGATTATCGTTCTTTACGAGGGGAAAATAAGGGGTTCTTATTGTTGCACAGTACTGGTTCCCGGCCTTCAAACTCCGAGGTCGATGTTCCGTTAAGCTATGCAGATTACTATTATCTCGAAGCATTATTGAGGATGAAAAAGAAATAGCCGATAAAAGGTCTATTTATCTATAAAAACAAATCAATTAAGGGTTATATTTAGAGACACAATTCACTACGGTGCAAATTACCAGGAATAGTCACAAGATAGTGCGGCAGTTGTTTCAATTCGTCTTTGGAATAGCTGCTCTACTAGCGTTTTGTATATCCGGGAATACTGCCAAAGCACAAGCCTGTCCTCCCAATATAGATTTTGAAACCGGTTCATTTAATGGCTGGATCTGTTATACGGGGACAACCGCAGCAGAAAACGGACAAAACATCATTTCCCTGAACCAATCAGGTGGCCCAGTTGCTGGCCGGCATACTATGCTGAGCGCTAATGCCGGGGATGGCATTGATGATTATGGAGGATTCCCGGTTAATTGCCCTAATGGAAGTGGCAATTCCATCAAACTGGGGAATGACCAGGGTGGTGGCCAGGCCGAAGGTATTTCTTATGAATTTACAATTCCTGCAAACGAGGATAAATACACCTTGATCTATCATTACGCTGTAGTTTTCCAGGATCCTAACCACCTTCAAAATGAACAGCCAAGAATGCAGATTGAGATCACAAATGTTACCGATAATACGATTATAGAATGTGCCTCCTTTGCTTTCTTTCCATTTGGCTCAGCACTCCCGGGATTCCAGCTTTCAACAACTCCGGGAAGCAATACACCGGTTTGGTTTAAAAACTGGTCGGCGGTTTCTATAAATTTAAATGGGAATGCGGGTAAAACCATCAGGCTATTTTTCAAAACTGCAGATTGTACTTTCAGAAGACATTTCGGATATGCATATATCGATGTGAATTCAGAATGCAGCGGTACTTTTGTAGGCGCAACCTATTGCCCTGACGATTCAGCGATAAATGTTGTAGCCCCATATGGTTATCAATCATATACCTGGTATGATAGTTCGCTTACCACTATCCTGGGAACGCAACAGGTACTCACATTATCTCCGCCACCACCCGCGGGCATAACAGTTGCAGTAAAGCTAACGCCATATAACGGGTATGGATGTCCGCAAACTTTATATGCAGTATTAGTTGATACACTAACCGCCGTTGCTAATGCAGGACCCGATGTACTTTCATGTAATTTAAACCCGGTCACTATTGGAACTTTTCCCAAACCTGGTTTTGTGTATAGCTGGACGCCGACTGCCGGTTTGAGTAATACAAATATCTCAAATCCACTGGCGAGCCCGACAATAACAACAACATATATTTTAAAAATCAAGCACGATGGAGGCGGATGCCTGACTACAGATTCTGTTGTAGTAGGGGCAGCTGTTATCGATACTTCTCTCCAATTGACTGGTAGATCGGTTTTTTGTATAGGTACCGGAGACAGTGCAGTTCTGAAAGTACAGCCTGCAGACCGGATTCAGTGGTTCAGGAATGGGATACCAATTACGGGAGCAGCTTCTACTATTTATCGGGTCACACAAACTGGTGCATATCATGCAATGCTTTTTGACAATTCCGGTTGCAACCTGGCAACCCGTGTTGAGCAAATAACTATCAGTTCGATTCCGGTCATTTCATTTATTTCTCCAACAAACCCCAATCAATGTTTGGTAGGAAATGAATTTAGTTTCACAAACACCAGTACGAATACAATTGGCGGAATGCAATACAATTGGGCAATGGGCGATGGTACAGTCCTTAATACAAAAGACATAAAGTACGCGTATACCCGTGCCGGTAATTATAATGTGCAACTTATTGTGAGCACTACTTCAGTTTGTGCAGATACTGGCAATTTCGAGGTACAGATTTACACCAATGCAATCGGTGATTTTACGGTGGATAGGGGCTGCATAGGCTTGCCTGTGAAAACAATAAATAATACTATAGATACGGGCAGTTCCCCGGTAAATTATCTCTGGGATCTTGGAAACGGGCAGGTCTCAAACGTTCGCAATCCACCTACCCAGGTTTATCAAATGCCTGGAGCTTATTTGATAAGTTTATCTGTAAATACTGCGCAGTGCCCGCTTCCTTACCATACGATCAGGCGAACCCTGATCATTGATAAACCGAAACCCGGTATATCTTACCCTTTCCAATATGCTGTAGTTAATATTCCAATTACTTTGCAGGCAAGGCTTGTGGGTGAATCTGTATTTTGGAGCCCGGGCATCAACCTCGATAGTAGAACAAGCTTTACGCCTGAATTTGAAGGTTCTGCGGACCAAATGTATACTATTGAGATAAAATCCAGGACAGGTTGTGTTACCATAGATTCACAACTGGTGAAAATTGTTAAGCAGGTTGATATCTTCGTTCCTACAGCGTTTACCCCAAACAGTGATGGCATTAACGATTTGCTGCGACCGATCATGTTTGGCATAAAAGAGCTCAGGTATTTCAGAATCTATAACCGCGTGGGCCAACTCGTTTACGAAACCAGATCCACTGACCAGGGATGGGATGGAGTATTTAAGGGCATTGCACAACATACACAGGCTTTTGTTTGGATCGTTGATGCTCTTGGAGGAGATGGTAAAATCTATTCAAAAAAAGGCAGCTCAGTTTTACTTCGGTAATACCCCGCATTAAGTAGAATCGCAGATCCTTGCCCGCTTGCGAATAATTAGTGGCGAGGGCAGGCCGGTTCGAAACTTATCAAATAAAATTGGGATTTATGGAAAAAATCCACCAACTTGCAGCTACTCCAATTCCCTGAAATCATACCTCCTCAAAAAAACATGATTATGTTTTAAGATTCACGTGGTTATTATTTGCCCATGGATCAATTCTATTAGCATTAAACAATTTAATTACCCGACAGCCAGAAATCAATGGCTTTGCGGTTTCTATTTATAGATATTACAAGCTTGGGGCAAGATTTTATCTTAGCCCTTGTGAGAGGGGGTAGTATTATGCGGTAAAGCTCAAATCCTGCTATGCAGTGATTTGGGCTTTTTTTTATCCGTAAACGCAATTAAAAACTCTAAAAAAATGCTTGTATTTTATATCTTGTGAGAAGTTTGATTATAACCCAATAAACCACCATAAAATGAAATTTATTTCTACCATTCTAATGCTGTGCATGCTTACTTTAAATGTAACCGATATTAACGCACAGGTAACAAAACTCTTTAACAACAATAATATAGAATACGGCATTCCGTTGGGAGGTATTGGTGTTCTGTTATCTACAAATGATTCATTGTGGAGAACCGATGGTACCCCTGCAGGTACTTATAAATATGCTACAAATGTGTCGGTAGATTCAAACTCAAGTGTAGCAATTCTTGCTGGTAAAATTTATTTTACAGGTGTTACTTCCGCCAATGGTTACGAGCTTTGGGTCACTGATGGTACTCCAGGCGGTACGAGTTTGGTAAAAGATATCCAGGTAGGAAACGCAAGCTCGAATCCGAGCAGTTTTATTGTTTTCAACAATACCCTTTACTTTGTTGCTACCACTCCGGGCAATGGTACAGAGGTATGGAAATCTGACGGAACCGATCCGGGCACCGTGATGCTTAAGGATATTAATCTTGGGCCTGGTAATGGAGCAGCATTAAATACCCCATTTTATGTTGCAAATGGTAATCTCTACTTTCCTGCAACTGATGGTGCTAACGGTTTTGAGCCATGGATAACAAATGGAACCGGACCCGCCACGATCATGCTCAAAGATATAAATCCCGGTGCCGGTGATTCTAATCCCGGTGGCTTCACGGCATTAGCCACAAACGTAATTTTTACCGCTAGTGAACCTTCAACCGGAGCGGAACTATATAAAACCAATGGCACTCCGCTTGGTACAGGTATGCTTGCTGATATTGCTACAGGTTTCTTTGGATCAAACCCCTTACAATTTTTGCTTTTTAACAGCAAACTGTTTTTCACCGCACTCACACTTTCAAACGGTTTTGAGCTCTGGAGTACTGATGGTACAACTACCTCTCTGGTGAAAGATATTGACCCGGGTTTTAATAGTAGCTTTCCGCTACTGTTTAACGCGGTCTTCATTGGTTCTAAATTTTATTTTTCTGCAAGTACGCTCAACGATGGGACTGAACTTTGGGGATCCGATGGAACTACTCTTGGCACCCAAATGCTTAAAGACATAAATCCCGGTCCTGGATCTTCAGACCCCCTGATCCTGCTTGATTTTTATAGCTCACTCAGCCTGGAGATGGCCCATAGCAACCTCTTCAATGGTAAGATTTTTTTAGAAGCTAATAATGGCACTAATGGCAATGAATTATGGATTACAGACGGCACTCTTGCCGGAACTGTGATGGTGAAGGATATTAACCCTGGTGCTGATTCATCACTTGCCAACACTTACGACCATATCTACACCCAAAATGCATTATTCATCTCTGCTACAAATGGGAGCACCGGTTATGAATTACATAGGTCAAATGGTACCATAGCTGGTACTACGCCGGTGATCGATTTGTATCCGGGTGTAAATGGATCTTTCCCGGAATTTGTAATGATCCTAAATAACCGGATAATATTTACTGCAAACGATGGCGATAACCCTGGCTTTCTTAGGGATTTGTATAAAATTGATGAAATAGTGAGTCCATTGCCACTTCAGTTGCTTGATTTCACCGCAACACCATCCGGTAAAATGGTCCAGGTGAATTGGCTTACTACATCAGAAGTTAATGTCAGCCATTTTGAAATTGAACGCAGTAAAGATGGCCTCCTGTTTGAAAAACTTGGCCAGGTAAATGCTCTAAATTCTGCACTGAATAATTCATATGCATTCAAGGATATCAACGCATTGCTTTTGGGTGCAGAGAAATTATTTTACCGCCTGAAGATCATTGATAAAGATGGTAAGTACAGTTACTCAAAAATTGCCGTTGTCAATATCAGGCCTGGCAAAGATATTTTCTACGTGTATCCTAATCCGGCTCATGATAAGCTGTTAATTATGATCAATAGCTCTAAAGAACAAACCGGCAGCCTAATCATTTATGATGCTTCAGGTAAGCAAGTTTACAGTAAAAGTGTAATTGCGATGCAGGGCGTTAATCAGCAAAATATTAGTGTTTCAGCTTTAGCAGATGGAGTTTATAATATCAGGTTCATAACTCCAGAGGGTACACGATCTTTGCAATTTGTAAAAAATTAAAGAAAGTCGGAAAGAAAATATGAATTATGAAATATGAATTATGAAATTTGGTAGAATGTATAAATCAAAATATTTCATATTTCATATTTCATAATTTATATTTCAAAAAGCTATGGCCACCATATTTCCCGGTGTATATGTTGAAGAAGTATCTGCACAAGTTCGCAGTATTGAATCAGTGCACACTTCAATTACGGCATTTGTAGGCCGCGCTTTGATGGGGCCGGTGAATACTCCAACAACGGTTCGCAACTTCATTGAATTTGAATCAATATTTGGTGGGTTATGGATAGATAGTACAGTGAGCTATGCGGTCCGGGATTTTTTTCTAAATGGAGGACTTGAAGCAGTCATCCTGCGATTACAACATTTTGCCGACAATGATTCACCAGTAGCAACCGGGATGGATTTGGATAGCCTGTCGCCCTCGGATTATATTGGAGATGGATCAAAAACGGGGATATTTCTTCTAAAACAGGCAGATATTTTTAACCTGCTTTGCATTCCTCCTCCAATTCATGGTGGTGATACAGACCCCGAAGTTTACAGCCAGGCAGTTAGCTTATGCATAGAAAAGCGTGCAATGTTGATCATGGATCCGCCATCAGGCTGGGGTACACCAATTACCGGTGCTATTACAAAAGCTATTGATGGTGCTGCTGCCATTTCTTTTCCTGCATTAGATACCCGTAATGTTGCTCTATACTTTCCCTTAGTAAAGCAAATAGATCTTCTTCGTAATGGTAAGGAAGAACTATTTGTACCATGTGGAATAATTGCAGGAATTATGGCCCGGATAGATTCTACCGTAGGAGTATGGAAAGCACCTGCCGGAAGCAACGCAGTAATGAAGGGTATTTCTGGTTTCCAGGTAGTAGTAAATGACCGGGACAATGGACTGCTGAACAACTCTGGCATAAATTGTCTGCGTAATTTGCGAGCCCATGGCCACGTGATCTGGGGTGCACGTACTTTTCGTGTATCCCTGCAGGTTAATGATGAATTCAAGTATATTCCTGTTCGGCGCACCGCTCTCTTCATTGAAGAAAGCATTTATCGGGGTATTCAATGGGCCGTATTCGAATCCAACGATGAACTGCTGTGGACCAGGTTAAGACTTAGTATTGAATCGTTCATGCACAACTTATACAGGCAGGGCGCATTCCCTGGATCAACACCAAAAGAAGCTTATTTCATTAGGTGTGGTAATGATACTATTTCTCAAAACGATATTACCCAGGGCAAACTAAATATTATCGTTGGGTTCGCGCCCTTGAAACCTGCGGAATTCGTCCTGATTCATTTTCATTTGCAGGTCCAGTTTGCATAGGCAGCAGCCTAATGCCTACTGAAACTACAAACTAGTCACAACATATTTATTCAAACGCAAAATTGTATCTCTTTGCCTGGGTTTTTATTATCTTTTCAATCTCGCTTTCCATTGTTGCGGTATTGCTTTTTGAACTGGCTTTGGCTCTTTCAGTAGCAATATATGCTTCGCGAAGCGCATTTACCGAGCTAATCTCTTTTTGAATTGTACCACGCTCATGGTTCTTTTCTTTTACAATTTGCTTTAACTCACCACGTGATTTATTTTTTAGGTTTGCAGGCAATGTTTTCAAATCTACTTTAGCGATCAATGTGCTATCACTATCGGCAGCATCCACAAGATCCCAGGATGAGTTTTTATACAGTTGCTTCTGCCCTTTTACAGCAACACGTTTCGCTGCCACTGATCTACTCATTG
>JBKJPO010000305.1:0-3535 GCA_046595095.1 Chitinophagaceae bacterium | reverse complement strand
AGCCTACTTAAAATACCTGGAGAAATCGAAATCCTGGAATCCCTAAATTATGGTGGTAATTATTTCTTGCAGATTACTAATAGATTTTATAAATTAGATATACAATTTTTTAACATGAAACACCTATCCCTCCTGCTGTTCATCAGCATGTCATTTTCTATTACAACATTTAGCCAGTTTAAACTCGGCAAATTAGGTGACGCACTTAAAAAGAATAAGGGCGTAAGTAAGGTTCTGGAAGGCACGCCTGCCATTTCTACATGTTTTGCCGATGTAAATACAAAGGATACGAAAACTCCCACGTTTGGCGAAGGGGAGACTTACAAACCATTGAGTTCTTTGAAAAAGAATGAGGCCGGAAATTATTTGCTTGAGCCCGGCTTTTATGAGACGACTAATCTTAGTTATTGTCTTAAAGTTGGCACTCCCGGCCCGGCAAAAGGTAATGTTTACGGCCTGGCACCACTCAATGGAAAAATGGATGATATCGTCTATGCCATCCTGTTGAAATCACAGCAAATGTGGCTGGGTAACAATGCGGATTCATTAACCGGGCTCAGTGGGATTGGAAGTTCCCTCAAAGGCATTGGCGGAATTAAACAAAAAGATGTGCAGCTATTACTATGGGGGATTATTGCTAAAGCAGATTTTACAAACCTTAGTGGCAGAACAAAAGCAGTGGCAGCAGCATTGCTTACTCCTGACCAATTACTTAAATTAAATGGTGGAGCGATCAAAACCGTTAGTAACCTGGCTATGGATAAAGGATGGCTTGAAAAACCTGAAGCTTTGCGTAAGATAGAAATGGCCCAGCAGTCTATACGCGATTTGTATAGAAATGGTAATTCAACTTTTGAAGACTTTGAAAGGCTGGCTGTGCTTGTAGGCGATTCTGATGAAGAACAGGGTCTACCAACAGATATGTGGTTCAAACATCCCAATGGTTATTATGTACGTTTTATGCCACGTGGTTATCCAAGAACTCTTACACAGGTATATGTACCAGAAGGCAATCACAGTATTGAATTTATCAACACCGGTTTTGTAGCTACACCAACAGATTCAAGACAGAGGCTTGCACAAACAAATATTCCGGCAAGTTATTATGACTCGAAATTTAAACTCTGATCTTATTTTCAGTATTATACCATTTAGAACGGTCTTGAATTTATTATAAGCGGAGCGAAGCAATCTCCTGACTGGTTACACGGGATTGCTTCGCTCCGCTTACAATAACGAGCACAGGTTTTAGTCATAATCCAGCACCGGCCTCAACCATCTTTCTATTTCTTCAAGAGGCATGTTTTTTCTTGAAGCATAATCTTCAACCTGGTCCTTTTCAATCTTACCAATACCAAAATATTTGCTTTCCGGGTGAGAGAAATACCAACCGCAAACTGAAGAGGCGGGATACATAGCAAGAGATTCCGTAAGTTCAATTCCGGTCGATGACGAAGCTTCAAGCAAGTCAAAGAGTTTATACTTTTCCGTATGGTCAGGACAAGCGGGATAACCAGGTGCAGGGCGTATTCCGGAATATCTTTCTTTTATGAGTTCATCAACGCTCAATTGTTCACCGGTGGAATAACCCCAGAATTCTTTTCTTGTTCTCACGTGCAACAATTCAGCAAATGCTTCAGCAAGCCGATCAGCTAGTGCCTGCAATATGATTTTATTATAATCGTCGTGGTTATCGGCGAATGCTTTTATATGTGGTTCAATACCATGAATAGTAACCGCGAATGAACCCAGGTAATCCGTTTCGCCATTGATCAACAGTTCTGCCGGTTTAATAAAATCGGAAAGGCTCATATTGGGTTGGCCCGGAGCTTTTTTAATTTGTTGTCTTAATGATTCGAGTTGAAATATTTTCCCATCATTATTTACTGTGATCGTATCATGTGATGAGGCAGATGCAGGCCAGAAACCCACAACACCTTTGGCAACTAACCATTTTTCTTTAATTATTTTTTTCAACAGTTGCTGTGCATCCTCGTAAAGTTTTGTGGCTTCGGAACCAATTATTTTATCGGATAAAATTTCTGGAAATTTTCCATGCATTTCCCATGCTATGAAGAAGGGTTGCCAATCGATATATGTGGAAATTTCTTCAAGGTCGTAATCTTCAAAAATTTTTGTTCCCGTGAATGAAGGTGCGGGTGGCGTATACCCTTCCCAATTAATAGGAGTCTTGTTTTTTTGAGCATCAGAAAATTTAAGGTATGTTTTTGCGGAACGCTTGTTGCCAAAATCTTCTTTCAATTTTACATATTCCGCTTCAACGCCTGCAAGGAATGCCGGTTTCTGTTCTTTACTCAATAGGCTACCGGCAACGGTTACACTACGGGAGGCATCGAGTACATGAATCACTCCTTGTTGATATTCCGGGGCGATCTTCACAGCAGTATGCATTCTTGAAGTTGTTGCGCCCCCGATCAATAATGGCAGGTTAAATTTCTGCCTCTTCATCTCTTTTGCAATGTGTACCATTTCATCGAGGGAAGGCGTTATCAAGCCACTCAGGCCGATGATATCAACCTTATGTTCCCTGGCACTCTGGAGGATTTTTTCTGTTGCCACCATCACGCCCAGGTCAATAATATCATATCCATTACAACCAAGTACAACGCCAACAATATTTTTGCCTATGTCGTGTACATCACCTTTTACAGTGGCAAGCAAAATCTTTGGAGCTCCGGCTCCTTCCTGGTTTTCGGTTCCCGCAGCAAGGTGAGCCTGCCTGCGTACTTCCTTCTCAGCTTCAATGTAAGGCGTTAGTATGGCCACAGATTTTTTCATAACCCTTGCGCTTTTAACGACCTGCGGAAGAAACATTTTGCCGCTTCCGAAAAGATCACCAACGATATTCATTCCATCCATCAGCGGGCCCTCGATTACTTCAAGTGGTGTGGCATATTTCTGACGCGCTTCCTCCGTATCGCTATCAATAAAATCTGTTATCCCGTTTACAAGAGCGTGGCTGAGTCTTTTTTCCACGGCTTCATTTCGCCATTCTTCGCTTTTAACTTCCGCTTTATCTTTTGCTTTAACGGTTTCTGCAAATGCAAGTAATTTATCAGTTGAATCTGCATTCCTATTGAGGATAACATCTTCGCAAAGCTCTTTAAGTGCAGGGTCAATTTGTTCATAAATTTCCAGCTGGCCTGCATTTACGATGCCCATATCCATTCCAGCACGGATAGCATGGTAAAGAAAAACGGAATGCATTGCTTCTCTTACTACATCATTACCCCGGAAAGAAAAAGAAATATTACTTACGCCACCACTGATTTTGGCAAGAGGCATTTCCTGTTTGATGAGTGCAGTTGCTTCAATAAAATCTACTGCATAATTATTGTGTTCTTCGATACCTGTAGCTATCGCAAAAATATTTGGATCGAAAATGATATCCTGGGGATCATAACCTACTTCTTCAGTAAGAATTTTATAAGCCCTGCGGCAGATTTCCACTTTGCGTTCTTTAGTATCTGCCTGGCCCACTTCATCAAAAGCCATTACAATAACTGCTGCTCCA
>JBKJPO010000302.1:0-7353 GCA_046595095.1 Chitinophagaceae bacterium | reverse complement strand
GCAATATTCCTGATTTCAAATCGATCCGCTTCATTAGGATGTTCATGACAGATTTTCAAGATACGACGGTAGTGCGCCTGGCTAAATTTGAACTTGTCCGAAATATCTGGAGAAGATTCCAATACAAAGTAGATTCTACCGGCACATACGCACCAGTACCTCCCGGTAATACAGCTTTTAATGTAGGAGCAGTAAATATTGAAGAAAACGATAAACGCACTCCATTACCGTATCGTACACCCAAAGAAATAGAAAGGGTTCAAACACTAAGTAATAATGGGGTAAATCTTTTACAAAATGAGCAGTCGCTTACGCTTCAGTTCTGTGATCTGTTGAAAAAAGATTCAAGGGCAGTATTCCAGACGTTTGCAAACAGGGATCTCCGGCAGTTCAGGAGGATGAAAATGTTTATTCATGCTGAACGTAATGATAAAGTGGTTTTCGGAAATGATGACCTTACAGCAGTGTTCCGTATGGGAACTGATTTTGTAAATAATTATTACGAGATCAGGATACCGCTTAAACTAACGCCGTTGGAAGCACGCAACCTGGATCCAAACTCAGATAAGTACAACGATACTTTGTGGAATGCGAGGAATAGTCTTGATCTCGATCTCCAGGTACTCACAAAAATTAAAGCTGAGCGGAACTTGTCTACCCAGCAGGTTAACAGGATATATTCAAAATTACAGTCTAACGGCCATACATATTCGATAATGGGAAATCCAAATCTTGGTGAGGTACGGGGTATCTTGCTGGGTGTTGAGAATACCAATGTGGAAGTTGCGTGCGGCGAGTTATGGTTCAATGAACTTCGCCTATCTTCTATTGACGAGAGAGGGGGTTGGGCAGCACTGGGCCGTGTGGATGTAAATCTTGCGGACCTGGGTACACTTTCTATTTCGGCGAATGCGCACAGCAATGGTTTCGGTACGTTGGAACAACGGGTAAATGAACGTTACAAAGATCATTACCTCCAGTTTGATGCAGCTGCTAACCTCGAATTGGGTAAACTTCTTCCGAAGAAATTAGGTTTACAGGTACCGGTTTATGCGAGCTATTCACAAACGGTAAGTACTCCTGAATATGATCCATACGACCTTGACATCCGTTTAAAAGATAAACTGAAAGCTGCACCAGGTGCACAAAAAGATTCGATAAAAAAGAATGCAATCGATTTTACTTCTATCAAAACCGTGAACTTCACCAATGTAAGAAAGGTGAAAACAAATGGGAAAAAACCCAGGATCTACGATATAGAAAATATTGATTTATCCTATTCTTATGTAAATACGAAGGCACATAATCCGTTGATAGAAAATAATGAGGTTACAAAACATCGCGGTGGAGTTGGCTATAACTATTCTCCCCAGCCCAAATATTTTGAGCCGTTCAAGAAATTGATTAAATCAAAAACCCATTGGTTTGACCTGATCAAAGATTTCAATATCAATCCGCTTCCATCCCAATTAAGCTTCAAAGCTGATGTATTCCGCCAGTTTGGTGCGGTGAAGCCAAGAAGTGTAGGTGATTCCAAATACGCTATTCCTGAAACATATGACAAGTTCTTCACTTTCGATCGTAATTATATCATGCGCTGGGATCTTACACGATCGTTTAATGTAGATTATTCAGCGGTAAATAATGCCAGGATTGATGAGCCGTATGGCAGACTTGATACGAAGGAAAAGAAGGATACGGTTAAAAGAAATTTTTGGAAAGGGGGAAGAAACGTAGTGTTCAACCAGGCAGTTAACTTCTCTTACAATTTGCCAACTACGAAGTTTCCATTACTCGACTGGACAACTGTGCGTCTTAGATATGGTGCAACATACCGTTGGATCGGTGCCTCACGGCTTGCTGTGAACCTGGGTAATATCCTGGAAAACGGGCAGCAGCAGGAAGCTAATGCACAGTTGGATTTTACAAAATTATACAGTAAATCAAAATTGCTTCGTAGTCTTGATCAGCCTGTTCAAGCAAAGTCTAGTGTACCGCCCGTCGTGACCACGGTGCCGCTTCAAAAGGATTATGATACAACAACAAAAAAAGGAAAACGTTTAGCCGCAAAAGAAGCAAAAAGGCTGGCTAAGCTTGCCAACAAACCACCGAAAAAAGCACCCGAACTTCGTGGTGTAGCCAGGGGATTTGCTAAAATACTTACCAGTTTAAAAACTGTAAATGTCACGCTATCGGAAAATAGTAATACCAGGTTACCGGGCTATACTGATAGCACCCAATACCTTGGTCAAAACTTCAAGAGCCTGGCTCCGGGTTTCGACTTCATACTTGGTAAGCAACCGGATACAAACTGGCTTAACCAGGCAGCGAGGAAAAGATTGATTACGAGAGATACAAACTTCAATGATTTGTTTTTACAAAATTTTGATCAACGATTTGCGATTTCTGCACAGCTGGAACCCATAAGAGACCTAACTATTGATGTGAACCTTGATAAAACTTTTAATAAAAATTACACTGAATTATTTAAGGATACAACCGGCCTCGGTACTAATTTTGGTCACCTCAGTCCATATGCAGGCGGTGGCTTCAATGTAAGTTATATCGCATTCAGTACTTTGTTTGAGAAATACGATCCAAATAGGATTTCCAAAACTTTTTTAACCTTCCAGGATCACAGGAAAATTCTTTCATCACGCCTGGCAAAAGTAAATCCTTATAACCAGCAACTTCAACCTGATGGATACTTCCAGGGCTATGGCCGTTACGCTGTAGATGTTTTGATCCCGGCATTCATTGCAGCTTATACCGGGCAGGATCCAAACAAAGTTGCATTGATAAAGCAAACTAATCCCGGGATAAAATCCAATCCATTTAAAAGCATCATTCCAAAACCAAATTGGAGACTTACATATAATGGATTGAACAGGATCAAAGGGCTCGAAAAAGTATTCACCAGTTTCTCACTTACCCATGGATATACGGGAAGTCTGAGTATGAACAGTTTCACCTCGGCCCTGTTGTACCAGGACGTTTCAAGATTGGGTTTCCCCTCATTTATTGATACGCTATCCAACAATTATGTACCATTTTTCCTGGTCCCGAATGTTACTATACAAGAGCAGTTTTCACCTTTAATCGGTATCGACTTCCAGTTAGTAAACCAGGTGAGTGGGAAGTTTGAATATGTAAAGCAGCGTCAATTGAGCCTGAGCCTGATAGATTACCAGCTGAGCGAGGTAAGATCGACAGAGTTTACTGTTGGTGCGGGTTGGAGGAAACGCGGGCTCAAACTGCCTTTCAAGATTCCTTTCTCCAAACCTGGCGATAAGACTTTGGAGAATGAGTTAAATATTCGGTTTGATTTTAAGATCAGGGATAATGTGACTTCAAACAGCCGTCTCGACCAGGAAAGTGCCTTTGCAACAAATGGTAGTAAGGAGATAACAATAAGTCCAACCATTGATTACTATATCAATAACAGGATTAATCTGAAATTCTATTTCGATCAGCGGAGGGTTAACCCATATATTTCAAGTGCAGCACCAACGGTTAATACCCGCGCAGGATTGCAGATCAGGATATCGTTGACACAATAATTGTGATGGAAAATGGAGGGTCAGCTGGAAAGCTGACAACGCTTCCGGTTTAATAAAATACGAACCATGCCCGAAATCGATATCCATCTGCATTTGCCTGCATACTCATAAAAAAGCCCGGAAGTTATCTCTCCCCGGGGCATTAGTTATAACAAGCATAAAAGAGACTAATTAATTTTCTTCATCAACATAATATATCCACAGATATTTTTCTTTTTCTTATTATTTACCTGTACTGGCTTTATCATATGGTACTCTGAGAACTTAGGAATGTATGAATAGCTTATCACATTACTCTCTACCCCATTACCGTAGCGTTTTTCATACATCACTTGCTTTTCACCATAGTCAAACATCCTGACCTCATATAATTTAGAACTCTGGTCTCCAATGAAAACGAATTGATACAGGCTACCCTGGTTCAAGGGCACAACCACCGGCATTTCATATTCACTTTCCATTGTCATAGCTGCTTCTTTTACCACCACAAAACCTTGATTGTAGAAAGCCATTTTTACACTATCGGCCTGGAATTTTAAACTGGAATCGTAACACGATGCCTGCCTGATTACATCCTGGGACTTTGTTTGGAAGCTATGTGCTATGAGGGCTAACACCAGGATAATCGATGACGGTTTTTTCATTATTGGGACTTGGACAGGTTAATAATAAGAACTATTTCTGCATTCCAAAAATACTTCAGGGGTATTTGCTTCAGCCTTCAGAAAATACTTTTTGCAAGGCATTTAGCAAAATTCCCTTCATAATAACGCTAATACTTACAAATTATTGAAAGATCAATTAAGAGTTCTTTAAGAGTTCTTATTGATATAAATGGCATTTGCCTGTTGTGTGGGAGTCAGAACTATGTCATTAAGGCAAACATGCTCAGGCAATGAGCAGGCATAAAATATTACATCCGCTACATCCCTTGCACTTAGCGGTGTAAAGCCTTTGTAAAAATTTGCCGCTTTTTCCATGTCTCCTTTAAACCTGACTATGGAGAACTCTGTTTCCACTGCACCCGGGTGAATTGCAGTTATTTTGATATTGTAGGGTAAGAGATCTATTCTCATCGATCTTGAGATCAAATCAACCGCAGCTTTAGTACCACAATAAACATTTCCTTTCTCATAAGCTTCCTTTCCGGCTACCGAACCAAGGTTGACAATATGTCCTTTTTTTCTACTTGTCATCATTGGCAAAACTGCTTTACTTACGTATAAAAGGCCATTGATATTAGTGTTGATCATCGTTTCCCAATCCTGGATATCTGCTTCCTCAAAACTGTCTCTACCAAGAGCCAGACCTGCATTATTTACAAGGATATCAACTTCCTGGCCCGTGGAAGTTATGCTTTCGATAGACGTGAAAACCCCGGCTTTGTTGGTTACATCAAATGCAAGTGTTACTACTTTGATTTTAAACCGGGATTCCAGTTCGTTTTTGAGATCATTCAGCCTTTCTTCACGTCGCCCATTGAGAATAAGGTTATCGCCGTTTTCTGCAAATACTTCAGCGCAGGCTCTCCCAATACCGGAAGTAGCGCCTGTGATAAATACCGTTCTATTCATTTTTTTTAGTAAATATAGGAACTGCCGGAGGCAAAGCAATTCATTTATTATCTTATGAGAATCACATAACCTTTTTTGGATCTCCTGTTTCCTTCATAATCTATTCCCTCCACAACCCACACGAAAGTGTCTGTATCCTGGCCTTTACCATTATACCTTCCATCCCATCCTTTTCGTTGTTCGGTAGTAGAAAACATAAGTACTCCCCAGCGATTGTACACCCTGAAATAACTGATAGATTTCATCCCGATCGGTATTGGCCTGAAGACATCGTTTTTTCCATCACCATTAGGTGTAAACGCAGTTGGTACATACAAGTCAGCAGTGACCTTATACACAATAACATCTATTGTATCTGTATCAGCACAATTTCCTGCATCACGAACGGTTAAAATATATCGCATACTGTCGTTATTCAGCAAAGCAACAGGATTTCTTATTGAAGGATTATTAAGCCCGGTTGGGGGCGACCATAAATAACTTAGCCCTCCTGTTCCACTTAATTGGAGTGGTTGATTCGTAACAACCACTGTATCTCTTGGTCCTGCATCTGCGATTACCCTTGGCCGTACGGTCACCAATATGGAATCCAGATCTGGTTTGGGGCAGCCTGACGTAGTACTCCTTACGGATACCGTGTACAATGTGGTTCTAAGTGGTGTTGCTACAGGATTTGCGATATTCGGATTATCAAGGAATGTAGTTGGCGACCAGGTATATACATCCCCGCCACTTGCCTGTAATTGTGTAGAAGCTCCAAAACAAATTATCGAATCTAGTCCTGCATTAGCAATGGGGTAAGGCACAACAGTTACTTTCACGCTGTCGATGGCCTGGCATGAACCCACTGTTGCAACAACAGAATAAAGCATGGTGGTATCCGGGTTCGCAATTGGATTTTTTATGTTGGGATTATCAAGGCCAAGTATTGGCGTCCAGCTATATTGTAAACCATTGCTCGTAGTATTCAATCGTATCGCATCCGTCTGGCAAATAGTTGTATCCATACCTGCATCTAAGCTCAATACACTGATCACATCTACGAATACCGAATCCCGTTTTGTGCAGCCGAAGATATCCGTGAGACTCACATAATATTTTGTTGGCAGATCAGGGCTGACCAATGGCGAAGCGCTGGTTTGGTTACTGATATTATAATTTGGTGTCCACAAAATATTTCCCGTACCTGTTGCGAACAGTTGCAAGGTATCGCTGCTACAGATAAGTGTATCCTTACTAACCACCAGGCTTGGTAATGGCTTTGCTTCTACTACCACGGTATCGCTTCTTCTACGGGCACAACCTGTTACCCCTACGGAAACAATGTAACTTGTAGTTGTGGTTGGGCTTGCAAAAGGATTAGGAATATTTGATGCGCTCAATCCCGTGCCTGGTGTCCACTGGTAATTGTCTCCGCCACTTGCAGTAAGCTGGGTGCCTGTTTGTCCTAAGCAGATATAGGCGTCTGGCCCCGCATTGGGAATGGCTATTGGTTTTACGGTAACTGTTTTGCTATCTGTAGCCACGCAATTATTGCCCCATCTTGCAGTTAATACATACGTTGTATTTACAGATGGAAAGGCTTTTGTATTCTGTGATACGGGATTAAGCACGGTCGCTGCCGGGGACCATAGCCAGGTTATAGGTGCATGATTGCTGGATCCACCGAGATTCAAAGTATCGCCTTCACAAATATTTAATGGATTGGCTGTTGCAGTAGCGCTTAAATCATTGCGTGGATTTACTGAAATTGAATCCCTGGCAAAACAACCACCGGCATCAGCAACAACGTAATATTTTGTAGGCGTCGTCGGGTACACTTGCGGGTTAGCAGTATTTGGATTTATAATATTCACAAGAGGCGTCCAGCTAAAAGTAGATGGAACAGAAGAAGTCGCACCCAGGGTTAATGTATCCAGTCCGCAATAAAGGGAATCCCTGAATGGAACCGTTACGATAGGCGTTTCAATAATGGTGACTTGCCGGACTATGGTTTTCGTGCATCCCTTGCTGTTGGTTACTGTTAAACTGACATCATATGTACCCGGAGTTGAATAAGTATACGTTGGATTTTTTGCATGAGATGTATCGGCAAGAGTGGAGGGATCCCCAAAAACCCATGACCAGCTATTTACCACACCATATACGGTTAGGGAAGTATCGTTAAATTGTATGGGTGAGTTTTTGCAAAGCCCATTGGAAACAAAGCCAGGGAAAAA
>JBKJPO010000158.1:0-16331 GCA_046595095.1 Chitinophagaceae bacterium | reverse complement strand
ACATAATGCTCATCTAACCTGATCTCATCCAGGTACCAAAATTTATTCTCCCAATCTATCATTTTGTCATTAATCGAAACAGTGTTCAATGGTACTTGCAAACCTTTTCCTATTGCTTTAAGAAAGGCTTCTTTTTGCGTCCAAAGATTATAAAAGTATCGCATGCTTTTATCTTTTTCGATCGCTGCTATTTCTTGTTTTGAAAATTGTTCTTCGAAATCAGCCACGGGAATTTCCACTATTTTTTCAATATCAATTCCTACCTTATTGATTTGACTGATGGCACAAATAGTATATTCACCTGAATGCGAAATATTAAAATCAACATCTGCTCCTAAATATGGGCGCCCGAATGCTGTATAAGAAAGCTGCTCAAGCTTGTACCCCGATAACTTTAACGACTTGATACCTTCAATAAGAAGCAGGTTCCCAAATAAACTTCTTTGTGCGTCCTGCCATTTATGGAATCTTCTGATCTTCTCCTGCATTTGAACAGGGATTCTTTTCATATACTTCTCTGTTGAATCTAAATTCAATCTTTTCCCCAACCTGTTGTATAAAATTGAAACCATATAAGTATCGGCTATGATTATAATAATTCGCAGGTGTTTTTTATGAAATAAAAATCTTCCGCTGATGATTTATGCTTTCCATGTGGACGGCATCAAAATATTTGGTAATAAATTCTGCACTAAGACCAAGCTTTTCACCCTTTGCACATGCCCTGTCAAGGATTTCGTTCCACCTGTTTGTTTGTAAAATAGTAATGTTGTTTTCTTTTTTATAAGCCCCGATCTTTTCTGCAACTTTCATTCTTTCACTGAGGACTTGCATGAGTTCATCATCGAGATGGTTGATCTGGTTACGTAATTTATCCAGTGCAATATGATAAGCTTCTGATGCTACATCTTCTCTTCTCCAGGTAATTCCTTCAAGTAAAATTTTCAAAGCCTCCGGAGTTATCTGTTGTTTCGCATCACTCCAGGCATTGTCAGGATCAATATGGGTTTCAATCATAAGCCCATCGTAATCCAGGTCAATAGCTTTTTGTGCAACTTCCCCTAGAATATCCCTTCTTCCGCAAATATGAGAAGGATCATTGATCATCATAAGGTCAGCATACCTGCGTTTCATTTCTATCGCCAAATGCCACATAGGCGCATTCCGGTATTCGGCATTGCCATAGGAGCTGAAGCCACGGTGAATTAAACCTAACTGGCTAATACCGGCCTTGGCTAGACGCTCCACAGCACCTGTCCATAATTCCAGGTCAGGATTTATAGGGTTCTTGATAAGTACAGGGATATTCACTCCCTTAAGCGCATCGGCAATTTCCTGGACACTGAACGGATTGACAGTAGTGCGGGCACCGATCCATAAAACATCTATGTCGAAATGTAAAGCATCCTGCACCTGCCTTGCCGTAGCTACTTCCACAGTTACAGGTAAACCCGTTTGCTTCCGGGCCTGTGCAAGCCAGGGTAATCCTTTAGTACCCACACCTTCAAAACTGCCTGGACGGGTTCTTGGTTTCCAGATACCTGCACGTAACATATTCACCTTACCGGTATCGGATAAACGCTGTGCCGTTTCTAAAACTTGTTCCTCAGTTTCTGCACTACATGGTCCTGAGATTATTAAAGGCCGTTGATTCCAGGTGTCTTTTAATAAGGTTTTCATAGTAAATTTTATTTATTTAATGATTCGGCTAATCTTGTTTGCATTGGTGATTAGTTCTTCGAGGTAACTGTAATTCTCTTTTTCAAGACAACTTTTAAATTTGCGTAACTGCGTTATGTGTTCATTCAGCACATCCAAGACATTCTCCCTGTTTTGCATAAATATAGGAACCCACATTGCCGGGTTGCTCTTTGCAAGACGAACTGTACTTTCAAATCCCGCACTGGCCAATTCGAAAATAGCATCCTCCTCTTTCTCTTTTTCAAGCACAGTATTCGCTAAAGCAAAAGATGTGATGTGCGAAACATGGCTGATATACGCAGCATGAAGATCGTGGGCAGCAGCATCCATAAAAATGATATGCATACCAAGAGTTTTGTACAAATGCGTAATGGTTTCTAAAGCAGGCGCACTGCTGTTTTCTTTATCGCAAATTATTACTGCTTTTTCTATAAAAGCATTTGATACTGCGGCTTCAGGGCCGCTATACTCCGTGCCCCACATTGGGTGAGTTGCTACAAATTGATTCCGGCGTGGATGAGCATCCGCAATGGCAATAATGCTTTGTTTGGTAGACCCCGTATCCATTACAGTCTGGGTATCACAATTATCAAGAATTCCGGCGATCATCTTTTCAGCTGCATCAACCGGAACAGCAAGTATCACCAGTGTTGAATTTCTAACCGCATCTTCCAGGTTCATGATCTCATCTACAAGTCCAAGTTGCAAAGCCTTTTCCTGGTGTTTAGTATTGTTATCTACTCCAATAATTTTTTTTGCAATGCCTTTATTTTTTAAAGCAAGCCCTATTGATCCACCGATAAGTCCAAGCCCGATTATAGTTACGTTCATTTTTTTATTCTTTGTAAAGCCTGTTGAAAAATTTCAATGCTGCTGCATAAGCTTACCCTGATATATTCATCACCTGCGCTGCCGAAAATTCCGCCTGGGGTTACGAATATGTTTGAAGAATATAACGCTTCATCGCTCAATGCAAATCCATCTTTATAATTCGAAGGTATCTTCGCCCATATGAATAAGCCAGCTTGATTTTCAGAAAATGTACAATTCAGCGCGGCTAAGAGTTCATAGGCTTTGATCTTTCTTTCCATATAAATCATATTTACCTGCTCATGCCATGCTTTATCAAGTTCTAAGACTTTTGCTGCCGCTAATTGAACCGGTAAAAACATTCCGCTATCGCTGTTACTTTTGAACCTGAGTACTTCAGTGATTCTATCTTCGTGGCCACACAACATTCCCACTCTCCATCCTGCCATATTGTGACTCTTGCTTAATGAATTCAATTCCATTGCCACATCCTTACTCCCTTCAACAGATAAAATACTCATGGGATTATCGTTGAGAATAAAACTGTAAGGATTATCATGGATGATGAGTACCTCATTTTCTTTTGCGAAGTCTATTAATTGTTGAAACAATTCAGCTGTAGGCAATTGCCCCGTCGGCATATGCGGGTAATTGACAAACATCAATTTTGTTTGTGGATCTGCAGCAACTGCTTTCATTTCAGAAAAGTCGGGTTGCCAGTTATTTTCTTCTTTTAACGTGTACTCAATTGCCTCTCCACCCGCAAGAGCTATGGCAGATCTGTATGTTGGGTAACCCGGGTTAGGAATTAATGCTTTATCACCAGCGTTGAGGTATGTCATGCAAATGTGCAATATTCCTTCCTTTGAGCCGATTAATGGAAGTATCTCTTTGTCTGCATCGAGGTGTACATTATACCATTTCGCATACCACGCGCATATGGCTTTCCGTAATGTAGGTGCACCTTTATAACCCTGGTATCCATGCACCCCGGGCTTATTGCTTTCCTCCTGTAAAGTTTTGATTACTTCAGGATGCGGCGGCAGGTCAGGGTTGCCTATCCCAAGATTGATCACAGCTTTCCCCTGTTTATTCATGAAGTCAATTTCACGCAACTTACCGGAAAAGTAATATTCATTTACTGAATCCAGGCGTTTGGCAACGGGTATAATTTTCTTTTCTGTTACTACCATTTTATTAGGAATTAAAATACTGTTTCCCCTTTTTTATACAACCCAAAAACTTTGAGCGAATTGGTTAAGGACTTAATCGTTTCCATGGCCTTAAAAAATTTATCCTCGTGTTCAAATTCTAGATCAGCATGAAAACTATAATGCCACTGTTTACCAGGTAATGGCATGCTTTGTAATTTGCTCAGGTTTATTTCACATTCGGCAATATTAGTAAGAACCTTTGCCAGGCTCCCTCTTGAATGATCAGTATGAAAATTAATAGAAGCCTTGTTTGGGCTATCTACATTGTTAGAAATATTTTTTGCTTGCAGGAAAAGAAAACGGGTGTAATTTTTTTTATCAGAATGAATATTCGATGCAAGGATCTCCAGGTGGAATAATTCGGCAGCCAGTTTCCCTGCTATTGCTGCTGCATGTTTCCGATGATACTGGTGTATATGTTTTGCACTTAGCGCCGTGTCTTCTGTTTCAACAAGTTTCCAATGCGGGTATTTATCAAGATAGTCGATACACTGCAGCAAGGCCATGGGATGCGAGTGGATTTCTGTTAGATCTGTAAGTTTTACCCCGGGGTTAGCCATGAGGTTTTGTCTTATCTGTAAAAATATTTCCCCGGAAATCTGCAAATTACTCTTTTGCAGCAGGCTATAATTTGGTAAAATGCTTCCGGCTATGGAATTTTCGTTAGCCATTATTGCACCATCACAATTTTTGTCCAGCGAGGCTATTTTTATCACTTCACGAAATGTCGCGCATGGAATTACTTCAACATGTTTCCCCAGGTAGGCCTCTGCAGCTACTTGGTGAAAACTTCCCTCATAACCCTGTATTGATACACGTTTCACCATATCTATAAAACTAAAAACCCGGCGATTTGCCGGGATTTACTATGTTGAGATTTTTTATAAATTTTTCAACGAGTATACCCGGAACTATTTCTAAAATAGTAGTAAAAATAAAATCCGCTATATACACTTGTTGTTGTCATACTTTGTAAATGTAGAGAAAAAAATAGATTTCGGAAAAATGATTTTTTTTGAACCACTAAGGCACAAAGGCACAAAGTACACACGGGTATAAAATGACGATAACTCTGGGTCTTGTTAATTCCTCTTACTCCTGGATTTTCGGCTCTTCAAATATTTCCCCCTAACCACTTCATGGATACCAATATTATTAACCTTGCTTTCAAGCCAGGAAATAATATCAAGATATGCAAAGGCTCGCGTAGCATTCCTGTTCGTTTCAAGATTTTTCAACCTGGCTAATAAATTCTTAAATTCAGGCTTTAGCAAAGCTTCTGATAGTTTAAATGACCGTCGTATAAATTTGAATATCTCTTCTTCTACCGCACCAAGATTTTCCATCTTCGACATGAAACGATATACAGATTTGACCAGGTATTCCAGTAAACGAAGATTCCCCAATTCATAATGTGCAATCAGGTGAAGAAGCCTGGCATAGCTTTGCAGATCATTCCTCAGGTCAACTTTCCAATTTATTATTCTTACCAGGTATTTTATGCAATTATCATAATCACCAGATCCAAAATAAAGCGATGCAATCTTGTAATAGAAAACTAATATGCGATGCCTGTCAAGATAGATAGCATACTCATCAAGCTTCTGGTTTATGTAAGGCACAAGTTCCAACCCTTCATTAAAACTGCCATCCATGAAATGCTTATTGATCTTGGCAATGTAGAGATACACAAACACCTGGATGCTGTTATTTTGGTTACGATTTACAAGACTTGAGCCTGCAAAAGTTTCAAACTGCAATAATGTTTTGTGAAAGCCTTCATCATTTTTCAGATCAAAATGTGCATTCAAAAGGTTATGCATTCCTTTTATGTAATGTGCCGTTTCTACCTGTATCATTGCGGGTTCTGTATTAAAAAGATCAACCCATTTCTGCGTATACCGGTAATACATCAGGAAATCCTGCATAATGAAAGCATACCAGCAATAACTCTGGTAGAGATAAAGTTTTTCATAAAACGAAGTTGCGGCATTAGCGTTGGATGGTAAATGCAGACGAAAAAATTCGGTGATCATTTTTTCATCTCCTTCATTCCTCGCATGGCCATAATTTATATACCATCCATAAAGCTCAAGCGAAAGATTTGAAAGATGCATCAGGGACGCAACGTAATTGGCTACATGATCCGATTCTAAAGCGAGGTCCCGTGACCGGTCTTTAATGCTCCTTGTTATATGCAGTGCTTCTATTTTTTTTTCAAGGAATAATACCTGCACAAGAAAACTTATCTGGTGATGTTGTCGGGCATTCTCCTTTGTTTTTTCCAGTATCCTCAAACTTTGCAGGTACAAGCCTTTATTATACAGGATGCGGGCATAATCCAGTTGCTCATGAAGCTGTATATCGATATTCTCATTGCTGTCAATTACACGAAGACTGGCTAATATCTGTTTGTATAAATGCGCCTTCCTGTTTGCCAATTGCTCTTTTTTTATATTTGGGATTTTGGCTAAAAGCACGGCTTCATCATAATCATTCAGCTTATCGAGTGCATCAAAAAGCTGGACAATTTTCAAATCTTCATTGGAAGAATTTCTTTGTATATATAGCTTAAAATTCCTTTTTTCTCCCTTTTGAAGGGCTTTTACCAGTTGGAATACTATGTCGGAGGAGCGGTTAGGCGTCATACATTTATTATGATAAAATACAGGTCTGTTAAGGCTTCCAGGGCAATGCCCCCTGTTTCACTACTGCAAAATAGCGTATAATTTGATTTGAGTTGCAAACAAGTGCATGGTACATTCGTAGTGGTGACTATCAAATGCTAGCCACAATACACATTATTTATTTATTTTATAAACCATGCCAGAACAAAAAATTTTCATCTTCGATACTACCCTTCGTGATGGAGAGCAGGTCCCGGGTTGTAAATTGAATACATCAGAAAAAGTGGCATTGGCACTCAAACTTGAAGACCTTGGTGTCGATATCATTGAAGCCGGATTCCCTGTTTCAAGTCCTGGTGATTTTGATTCTGTAACGCAAATCTCAAAAGTAATTCGAGAAGCTGTGGTATGCGGTCTTACACGGGCAGTAAAAAAAGATATTGAAGTAGCTGCCGATGCATTAAGATATGCTCGACGCCCAAGGATCCATACAGGTATCGGTACTTCGGATTTGCATATCAAAAGTAAATTCAATTCAACAAGAGAAGCAATACTGCAACGCGTTATTCAATGCGTGAAATGGGCACGCAACTTTACCGATGATGTTGAGTTTTATGCCGAGGATGCGGGGCGTACTGATAATGATTATTTGGCAAGGGTTATTGAAGCCGCTATTAAAGCCGGGGCAACCACTGTAAATATTCCTGATACAACTGGTTATTGTTTGCCTTATCAGTATGGTGAGAAAATAGCATACCTCGTAAACAATGTACCAAATATTGATAAAGCTGTCATTTCCTGTCATTGCCATAATGACCTTGGCCTCGCTACCGCAAATTCGATTGCCGGAGTGATAAACGGTGCCAGGCAAATAGAATGTACCATCAATGGTTTGGGTGAAAGAGCCGGTAATACATCACTCGAAGAAGTGGTGATGATACTTAAACAACATAAACACTTAGGACTTTATACGAACGTGAATACAAAAGAGCTAAATCCTATGAGCAGGCTTGTTTCAGATACAATGCGAATGCCAGTTCAACCAAATAAAGCGATTGTCGGATCTAATGCATTCTCGCACTCATCAGGTATTCACCAGGATGGTTTTTTAAAAAACGCGGAGACTTATGAAATAATCAGTCCTGAAGAAGTAGGAGCAGAGCAAAGCCGAATTGTGCTAACGGCAAGGAGTGGCCGAAGCGCACTTGCACACCGTTTTCAAAAACTGGGTTTCCAGTTTGACCGCGATGATATCGACATGCTTTATGAGGCTTTTCTGAAAGTGGCCGATGCGAGCAAAGAAGTTAAAGAAGAAGATCTTAAGATATTAGCGAGTCAATATCAATCGCAGGCATCAATCGTAGTATAAGTATTATGGGAAAAACATTATTTGAAAAGATTTGGGATAAGCACATCATCAAAACGCTCCCGGGCGGTCTTGAAGTTATTTATATCGATAAGCATTTTATCCATGAAGTAACAAGCCCACAGGCATTTTCCAGTCTTGAGAAACGCGGGTTGAAAGTAAGAAGACCGCAAGACGTAGTTGCCACTGCAGATCATAATGTGCCAACATTGAATCAACACTTGCCCATAAAGGATCAGCTTTCAAGATTACAAGTTGATCAATTGGTAACTAATTGTAAGAATCACGGGATTGAATTGTTCGGTCTTGGTCATCCTTTCCAGGGCATAGTGCATGTGATCGGTCCTGAGCTTGGGATCACACAACCAGGTATGACGATTGTGTGTGGTGATAGCCATACTTCAACACATGGTGCTTTTGGTTCTATAGCTTTTGGTATTGGAACGAGCGAGGTAGAAATGGTTTTTGCAACGCAGTGTATTTTGCAGAGCAGGCCTAAATTGATGCGGATAAATATTGAAGGCATACCAGGTAGAGGTGTTGTTTCAAAAGATATTATTCTTTACATCATTTCCAAAATATCATCGAGTGGCGCTACCGGGTATTTTGTTGAATTCGCAGGAACTGCAATCCGTTCGCTCTCGATGGAAGCGAGGATGACAATCTGCAACATGAGCATTGAGATGGGCGCAAGAGGAGGCATGATCGCTCCAGATCAAACTACTTTTGATTATATCAATGGAAGACAGTTTGCCCCTTCCGGTGGTGCATGGGATCTGAAGTTGACTGCGTGGAAAGAATTGTATAGCGATAAGGATGCAGTGTTTGATAAAGAGATTTTTATTGATGCGGCAGAACTTGAACCCATGATAACTTATGGTACTAACCCAGGGCTTGGCATAGCGATATCTGGTTTGATTCCAACGCTTGAAAGTATTCCGGAAGAAGGCGAACGCAATAGCATAATTAAAGCTTTGAAATACATGGGACTACAAGCCGGCACTGCATTACAAGGTATGCCCGTACAAAATGTTTTCATTGGTAGTTGCACCAATTCACGCATTGAAGACCTCAGGCTTGTTGCAGGACTTGTAAAAGGCAGAAAAAAAAATGAACACGTAAAAGTGATGATTGTTCCCGGCTCTCAGCAAGTAGCGGCGCAGGCAAAAGAGGAAGGATTGAATGCAATTTTTGAAGAGGCGGGATTCGAAGTTCGGCAAGCCGGCTGTAGTGCCTGTCTTGGCATGAACGATGATAAAATTCCTGCAGGTGAATATTGCATCTCAACCAGCAACCGGAATTTTGAAGGAAGGCAGGGTGCCGGTTCAAGAACTTTACTGGCGAGTCCCTTAACTGCAGCAGCAGCAGCCATCACCGGTGTAGTAACAGATGTTCGTGAATTTTTAAGTTAAATATATGCAGCCACTAGATATTATACATAGCAGGTTTGTTCCATTGGTGATGGAGAATATTGATACCGACCAGATCATCCCTGCGCGTTTTTTAAAAGCGACTACAAGAGATGGATTTGGGATGAATCTTTTTCGTGACTGGCGATATGAAAAAAATGATGAAACAACACCAAAGCCTGATTTTATTTTAAACAACCCGCTTTATACAGGGGAGATACTTGTTGCGGGTAAAAACTTTGGATGCGGCTCATCCCGGGAACATGCAGCCTGGGCAATTGTTGATTATGGATTCAAGGTTGTGGTATCGAGTTTTTTTGCAGATATATTTAAAAATAATGCGCTTAACAATGGGCTGTTACCCGTTATCGTGAGTGATGATTTCCTGCAAAAAATATTTCAACAGGACAATGCTGCATTGTTAAAGGTAGACCTGGAGCATCAAAAGATTATTATCGATGCTACCGGCGATGAGACACATTTTGAGATCAACGAATATAAAAAAACCTGCCTCCTGAATGGCTATGATGATATCGATTTTTTGTTGAATATGGAAAAGGAAATAACTGAATTTGAAAACAGCACAGTGCGTGCATGATTATGAAAAAGAATATTTGTGTTATACCAGGGGATGGCATCGGACCGGAAGTGACTCACCAGTCGCTTAAGGTATTAGCCGCTATTGCCGACCGTTATGGTCATGAGTTCAATTACAGGTTTGCACTCATGGGTGCCGATGCAATTGATAAGACCGGCGATCCGCTTCCCACTGAAACAGTCGAAATATGTCTTGAATCGGATGCAATCCTGTTTGGAGCCATTGGCCATCCTAAATATGATAATGATCCTACAGCGAAGGTAAGACCTGAGCAGGGTTTGCTAAAATTGAGAAAATCACTGCAGCTCTTTGCCAATATCAGGCCTGTAAAAACTTACCCTGCTTTATTTCATCTTTCTCCATTAAAAGAAAAACAGTTGGAGCAAGTAGATTTTATTATTTACAGAGAACTTACCGGTGGTATTTATTTTGGAAAAAAAGAAGTGAATGAAGGCTATACCGAAGCATCCGATCTCTGTACCTATAATAAAGATGAGATATCGAGGATCGCCCATCTTGCATTCCAGGCTGCGCGACAGCGTAGAAATAAACTTACACTTGTTGATAAAGCAAACGTATTGGAAACTTCCAGGCTGTGGAGAAAAGTTGTCAAGGAACTTGCAGGTCAGTACCCGGATGTGGAAGTTGATTACATGTTTGTTGATAATGCAGCAATGCAAATTATTGTGAATCCTGCACAATTTGATGTGATGCTTACTGAGAATATGTTTGGCGACATATTAAGTGATGAAGCATCTGTAATCAGTGGTTCGCTTGGCATGCTGCCATCATCATCTATCGGCAGTTTTACAGGATTGTTTGAGCCAATACACGGATCATATCCGCAAGCTGCAGGAAAGGATATTGCCAACCCGGTTGGATCCGTCCTCTCAGCAGCATTGATGCTGGAATATTTTGGTTTGCATGGTGAGGCTGTATTGATAAGAGATGCAGTTGCATGGACACTTAAAGCAAAATTTGTTACCAGGGATATTGATCCCGTCAATTATTATTTTACCTCGAGCATTGGTGACCTGCTTAGTGATTATGTAAGGAATGGCGGGCCAAGTGATATCAATGAAAGAAATATTGAATTGAGAAAATCGACTTTGATCTGATCATTTTTTAAATAAATAAAATTATTATTTAGTTCTTTATGTACTACAACGAAAATACAATTATTTACTTCGATGGCACTTTTATAAAAGCTTCTGATGCCAGGGCTAATCCATTCGACCAATCCCTGCATTATGGATATGCGGTGTTTGAAGGCATCAGATCTTATGACACGAATAATGGTGTAAAAATATTTAAAGCTGCTGAGCATTTTGACCGGATGAAATATTCCTGCGCTGCAGTTGGTATTCCGTATCCTTTTGATAACAACCAATTGACCGGTATTACTTACGAGCTTTTGCGAAAAAATGACCTGGCCAATGCGTATATCCGTCCGTTAGTTTCCTGCCCGCCTAATATGGCTTTAACAAAAGCAAAAGGAGCACAACTCATGATTGCAGTATGGGAATGGGGTGCTTATTTAGGAGATCAATTACTCCGGGTTAAAACTTCTCAGTACAGGCGTATTCATCCACAGAGCTTTAATGTCAACGCGAAAGTTTCGGGCCATTATGTAAACTCCATTCTCGCAACACAAGAGGCAAAGGATGCTGGATTCGATGAAGCCCTCCTTCTTGATAATGATGGATTTGTAGCAGAAGGCCCGGGAGCGAATATTTTTATTGAGAAAGATGGACTGCTCCTCACTCCAAAAACGGGATCAATACTTCCTGGAATAACACGGGCAACGGTTATTGAGATCTGTAAAGACCTTGGAATACAAGTAGTAGAAAAAGAAATAACCCCGCATGAATTAGCAACTGCAGACAATGCTTTTTTCTGTGGTACGGCTGCAGAAGTCATCGGGATAGAATCGGTGGATGACTTTGTTTTTAAAAAAACATGGGAACAATCTTTAGGTGCCGTTATCCAGGGATCATACCGGAAGCTTGTAAGAGAAGAAAATTATTCATCAATACTTCACGTTGCATGATAGTGATGAACAAATATAGCCGGACTGTAACACAGGATGAAACGCAACCTGCTGCCCAGGCTATGTTGTATGGTATTGGCCTTACAGACGATGACATGAAGAAACCGCAAGTAGGTATTGTGAGTATGGGCTTTGATGGCAACACTTGCAACATGCACCTCAATGAACTTGCAAAAATTGTAAAGCAGGGGGTCTGGGATAATGACCTTGTCGGCCTCATATTTAATACGATTGGCGTAAGTGATGGCATCAGCAACGGTACTGATGGTATGCGCTATTCTCTTGTGAGTCGCGACATTATCGCAGATTCTATTGAGGCAGTTTGTGGGGCACAATATTATGATGCCTTACTTGCTTTGCCTGGTTGTGATAAAAACATGCCGGGCTCTGTTATCGCCATGGGTAGATTAAACAGGCCATCATTAATGATATATGGCGGCACCATTGCAGCCGGGCATCACAATGGACAGGAACTGAATATTGTTTCAGCATTTGAAGCGCTAGGGCAAAAAATTGCAGGGACAATTAGTGAAGAAGATTTTAAATCGGTGATTAAGAATTCATGCCCCGGCGCAGGAGCTTGTGGCGGAATGTACACCGCCAACACCATGGCGGCAGCGATTGAAGCCCTCGGAATGAGTCTTCCATATTCGTCCTCAAATCCGGCATTAAGCCCGGAGAAAGAAGCCGAATGCCTCGCTGCAGGACGAGCAATAAGATATCTGCTCGAAAATGATATCAAGCCAAAAGATATCATGACTTATGCAGCTTTTGAAAATGCAATCGTAACAATAATCGCATTGGGTGGTTCTACTAATGCGGTGTTGCATCTTATTGCGATGGCAAAAAGTGTTGATGTAAAATTAACCCTGGATGATTTCCAAAGGGTGAGCGATAACGTTCCTGTACTTGCAGACTTTAAGCCTAGCGGCAAATATCTTATGCAGGACCTGCATAGATATGGCGGTGTGCCCGCGGTAATGAAATACCTCCTGGAAAATGATTTTCTCAATGGATCCTGTCTCACAGTTACCGGTAAAACGGTTGCAGATAATTTGACTGATGTTCCAACACTGGAATTTGAGAATCAAAAAATTATTCTCCCGATTTCATCTCCAATTAAAAAAACCGGGCACCTCCAAATACTTTATGGCAACCTTGCCATTGGCGGAAGTGTTGCAAAAATAACCGGGAAAGAAGGCGAATCCTTTAAAGGCACCGCACGGGTTTTTGATGGAGAGCATGAATTGATCAGCGGCATTAACTCAGGGAAAATTAGAAAAGGTGATGTGGTGGTGATTAGGTATGTAGGGCCAAAGGGGGGCCCGGGTATGCCGGAGATGCTGAAGCCTACTTCGGCCATCATCGGTGCGGGTTTGGGAAATTCAGTGGCCTTGATTACCGATGGAAGATTTAGTGGAGGTACACATGGATTTGTTGTAGGCCATATAACACCGGAAGCTTATGATGGTGGAGTAATCGCCCTGGTTAAAGATGATGATGTGATTGAGATTGATGTACCTGGAAAGTTCATAAACTTATTAATAAGTGAAGATGAAATTAAAAGGCGAAAACAGGAATGGATTCAGCCTAAACTAAAAGCGGAAAAAGGAGTCCTTTTCAAATATGCAAGACACGTTAAAACTGCCGCAGACGGATGCGTTACCGACGAAGACTGAACTGCTTAGCGGTTCTGAAGTGGTAATGAAAGCCTTCCTGGAAGAAGATGTAGAAATAATCTTTGGTTATCCCGGTGGCGCTATCATGCCCATCTATGATGCATTATATGATTATCGTGATAAATTTAATCATGTACTCGTAAGACATGAACAAGGAGCCACACATGCCGCCCAGGGCTATGCGAGAAGCTCGGGCAAAACCGGGATCGTATTTGCAACGAGCGGCCCAGGTGCAACTAATCTTGTAACAGGCATTACTGATGCATTTATCGATAGTACACCATTGGTCTGCATAACAGGCCAGGTGTATGCGCAGTTGTTAGGAACAGATGCATTCCAGGAAACAGATATCATTAATATCACTACACCAATCACCAAATGGAATTACCAGGTGACAGATGCCTCGGAAATCGCTGAAGTACTTGCAAAAGCATTTTTCATTGCAAAGACAGGAAGACCCGGACCGGTGTTGATAGATATTACAAAAAATGCCCAGTTACAAAAGATCAGCTTTGATCAGTATAAAAAATGTGCATTCATCCGCAGCTATAGGCCTAAACCACACGTGCGGAAAGAATATGTTGAACAGGCAGCACAATTGATCAACGAGGCAAAGAAGCCCTTCGTTGTATTTGGGCAAGGGGTTATACTTGGCAGAGCTGAAAAAGAATTTAGAGATTTTATTGAAAAAGCCGGTGTGCCCGCTGCGTCCACCATACTTGGATTAAGTGCTTTGCCAACAGATCATCCACAAAATGTAGGCATGCTTGGGATGCATGGTAATTATGCGCCAAATGTGCTTACCAATGATTGTGATGTTTTGATAGCTGTGGGTATGCGCTTCGATGATCGCGTTACCGGAAGACTCGATAAATATGCAAAGCAGGCAAAAATTATTCATCTTGATATCGACCCTTCTGAAATAGATAAAAATGTAAAATCAACAGTACCGGTTTGGGGCGATTGCAAAGAAACATTGCCGATGCTTACCGGGTTGATTTGTAATAAAGTTTATCCGCAATGGATTCAGAGATTCAAAGATCTTGAAGCCGAAGAAATAACACAATGCATCTACAATGAATTAAATCCAACTGAAGGTGAATTGACCATGGGCGAAGTCGTAAAATTGCTAAATGAAGAAACATGTGGTAATGCCATCATTGTTACTGATGTGGGCCAGCACCAGATGGTTACTTGTCGCTACGCAAAATTTACAAGTAGTAAAAGCAGCATAACTTCCGGAGGATTGGGCACGATGGGTTTTGCCCTTCCTGCAGCGATAGGCGCTAAGTTTGGTGCACCCGGAAGAACAGTTGTTGCCATAATTGGGGATGGTGGATTCCAGATGACCTTACAGGAACTTGGAACCATCATGCAGACAGGGATCAACGTCAAGATCCTTATAATGAATAATCGTTTCCTCGGCATGGTTAGGCAATGGCAGGAATTGTTTCATAGCAAGCGGTATTCATTTGTTGAAATAGAGAGCCCCGATTATGTACAATTGGCAAAAGCTTATGGCATTCATGGCGGCACTGTTTCATTAAGGGAAAATTTAAAAGCCTCCTTAACAGAAATGCTTAATCATGATGGCTCATATCTTCTTGAAGTAATGGTGGGAAAAGAAAATAATGTATTCCCAATGGTAGAAGCGGGAACAAGTGTTTCTGAAATTCGTCTCAAATAATCAGCATGAACAAACAGGAATATACCATAACCGTGTACACAGAAAACCAGGTTGGTTTGCTGAATCGAATCGCGATCATTTTTTCGCGCAGGAAGATCAGTATTGACTCAATAAATTCTTCACCCTCCGAAGTAGAATCTATATTCCGTTTTACGATTGTGATTACAGAGACTGAAGAAGTGGCGCGAAAACTCGCGAGGCAGATTGAGAAACAAGTTGAAGTATTGAAAGCATATTACAATACTGCAGATGAGATCGTTTGGCAGGAAATGGCCTTATACAAAGTGCCAACCGATGAGATTGCCGAAAAGGTAAAAGTTGAAAGATTGCTACGCGAATATGGTGCGAGAGCCGTAGTGATCAGGAAAGACTATACCATTTTCGAAACAACAGGACATCGAACCGAAACGGATGGCCTCCTGAAAGCCCTCGAGCCCTATGGCCTGATCGAGTTTGTTCGCAGTGCAAGGGTTGCTATAATTAAGGACAGTAAGGGTTTTCATGAGAAATTAAGACAGTATGAATTGATGGCTCCGGGTTCTGAACCAGTCACCAATAAATACCTGGACAAGAACCAGGAAGTTTTTACTATGTAAAAAAAGCACATTCATTTATCATAAAAATAAAATTATCAAAATGGCTAAATTAAATTTCGGCGGAACTGAGGAAAACGTGGTGACCCGCGATGAATTCAGTCTTGAAAAGGCGCAGCAAATATTATCAAAGGAAGTTGTATCCATTATTGGCTATGGTGTACAGGGCCCTGGCCAGGCACTTAATCAACGAGACAATGGCATCAACGTAATTATTGGGCAGCGAAAAAATTCAAAGTCATGGGATAAAGCGATCAATGATGGTTTTGTAGAAGGTAAAGACCTTTTCGAAATTGAGGAAGCACTTGAGCGAGGTACGATAATTTGTTACTTGCTAAGTGATGCGGCACAGATCCAGTTCTGGCCCACAGTGAAGAAACATCTTACCCCTGGTAAAGCTTTATATTTTTCTCACGGCTTTGGGATTACCTATAATGAACAAACAGGGATCATACCTCCTACTGATGTGGATGTGTTTCTTGTTGCCCCTAAAGGTTCGGGCACATCACTGCGCCGTATGTTCTTACAAGGAAGGGGATTGCATAGCTGCTATTCAATCCCCTTCCTTGTAAGAACATACGGCGCAGTGATGTGCCC
>JBKJPO010000034.1:0-2888 GCA_046595095.1 Chitinophagaceae bacterium | reverse complement strand
CAAAAAATAATATCCCCCATTGAAGCCAAAAGGCGAAGCAGCGGAACTGTATATTTGAGCGCCCTGCCCTGTATTCTCATAATATTTTAACCGGTCGGGATACACATTAAAAACATTATTAACCCCAAATGTTATGGAAAGCCACTTTTGGGGAGAATAGATAAAAGATGCATCCGTTAAAATTTTAGAAGAAAAAAACTCATCAGGTGTATTGATGGTTTCATTCAGAACTGCTGTTTTTCCAAAGCGGGTATTGGTTATAGTTAATCCCATTTTTCTTTTTTTGTAATTCATACTGAGTATAATCTTATTTGTAGGCTGCCCTTTTTCCATACTTCCTCTTTCAGCCCTGTTGAACAAAGTGTTTGTGTTCAATGAATCTGCCGGAAGGTTGGCAGCAGTTTTAATATTGCCGAAAATCCGGGTTCGGTTAAAGTTGGCAGCCAGTGTTAAGTTAAGTTGATCTTTATTGATATTCCAATTACCATTAATCACAATATCTATTCCTTTGGTTCTTGTATTGACAGCATTGGAAAAAAAGGCTAATTGATCAATTTGACTTAGATTGGGAAAATTGGAAAGGATACTATCAATACTACGGTTTTTTTTCCTTTCAAATATCCCACTTAATACAATCCTGTTTTTTATTTGTATCCGGTAAACATCAACTGTTATACTAATTCGGCTTAAAAATGTTGCGGTAAGTCCCCCGCTTATATGGTTGGTTTTTTCTGCCGTTAGTAGAGGAATTCCTAATGCTTTTGTAACCTCGTGGTCATTAGGAAAAATGCCACGGATACCGGGGATCAGTATCCCTCCCGAAATTGAAACTGAAGGTGATATAGAAGTGGAGTAACGTTGTTGCAGGCTGGGTGCCCGGAAACCATTACTAATAGAGCCACGTAAAGAAAATTGATGAGAAAATTTATACCGGGTTGCCAGCTTGGCTGCAAAGTTATCGCCAAAATCACTGTAGTATTCATAACGTCCTGCAATGTCAATAAGCAAATGTTCATTAAGCTCAGCTTCCAGGTCAAGATAAGATCCCCATGAGTTGCGATGTTTATTCAAAACATTCTCAGGTCTTGTACCGCCAACCCCAGCCTGGGTTCTGCCGGTGCTATCATAGTTTTCCCAGGAAGCTTCCTCGCCTTCTTTTGACTGATAATTCTCAAATCTCCATTCAGAACCAAATGCAAGATTTAAAGATTTCATTTGACCAGGTAATTCGTATAAACGCTTTGCAAAATTGATGTTATTGGTTAGCTGTTTATATATATTCTTGCCGGTATAGAAAGTTGTAGGGACATTTTTACCCAGGAAAGATTGTGAAGCATTGTTTGTATTTATTACATAATTAGTGACTGAGTTGTTACCAAAGCTGCTGCTAAAATTCCAACGCCAGTTATTAATTGTTTCACCTTTTATACCTCCTATTGCTGAAACATCAACAGTATTGGGTTTTGATATTGGCTGGAAGCCATCCGGATATAAAGCCAGGTTTACCTGGCTGGGATTTTTAGGAAACCTGAATGCCATTTTGCGAACAATTCTCCGGTCATTGATTGCAGCAGTCCAGAAAAGTTCTGCATGCTTGTTAATGGGATAGCCACTATTAATTAAAAACCCGGTGCTTATGAGTTTTGAATTACCAATGTTGTCGATTGGAGCTTGCCGGCTAAAACCTCTTTCCTTTACTTGCTGGTTGTCTAATGCAATAATAATTTCACGTTGTGCCGGTGAAGCACCTGGTGGAATATTATAAAAAACTGTTCCTTCATAAGTGCCTCCACGAAATGTTGGAGCCTGGTACCGGAAATCGCCGGAAAAATTCAGGAATCCCTGCCTGCCGGCAGGCAGGCTTTTATTGCTGAGGCTGAATCCCCGGTTAATCCCGAATGAAAATTTTTCACCGTCATCTTCATAAAATTGCCCTGAATGTAACCGTATAGAAGTTTTGCTGGTCGATTCTTTCAGCCGGATATTTATTACACCGGCAATGGCATCTGAGCCATATAATGCCGATGAGCCATCACGCAGTACTTCAATTTTTTCAATAGCAGAAAATGGGATGGAGTTCAGATCATTTCCAACAGAACCTCGGCCTAATTGTCCTTTCAGACCACCCGAGAATAACCACGCCATATTATGATAACGGCTACCATTGAGCAAAATCAATAAATGGTCGGGATCAAGACCACGAAGTGTGGCAGCTTCATTTAGAATTTCCCTGGAAGCATTGAAGGATGGAGCAACGAAATTGAGCATTTGGGTAAGACTGATCTGGCCAGTCTGAAGTAACTGTTTGGAGGAAATGACATCTACAGGAACAGCGGTATTCATACTGCTTCGTTCAATAAGCGAGCGGGAACCAAGCACTACCATTTCGCCCAATGGTTCAATGGGTGTCATGAGTATATCAACGATAATTGTATTATCAGCTTCTATTTTTACTTTCCGCTCTATTTTTTTGTAACCTGTGTGAGTAATAGTAAGTGTATACATCCCGGCGGGGATAGAAGATGAAAATTCCCCATTTTTATTGGTTAATACCGTTTTTTTTTCCAGCGATACAGTGGCACCTGGTAAATCATCAAGGCCATTGCTTACTCTTCCTTTTATATTTCCATCCTGTGCATATAGAGTTGCTGTCAGCCACAAACCGAGCAAAGTAGTCAGAACTTTTTTTTGGAAAAATATTTTTCTCATAACATCAGTTTGTTGCTGAAGATGCATTCAGCACCCGGCTTACATCAAATTTGTAGAGCCTTCCTATTGGTAATTCATGTTTTGCGATCTGAATACTGTCGGCATTATAGCTATCGATTTTGTTAATGGCTATAATATAGGATTTATGGATTCGCAAGAATTCGTCAGACGGCAGCAAC
>JBKJPO010000509.1:0-7595 GCA_046595095.1 Chitinophagaceae bacterium | reverse complement strand
CATGATCATAACCAAGATCCTGCAGCAAACATTCTCCCGCCTGGTCGCAGATAGGGCAATCCAATGGGTGATTGATCAGTAAAAATTCAACAACTCCTTTTCTTGCTTCAATCACTTTTTCGCTGGTAATATTTTTTATTACCATGCCATCCATTACATTGGTGCGACATGAGGCTACGAGTTTGGGCATCGGACGTGGATCTGCATTAGATCCCGAAGCCACTTCTACAAGACAAGTGCGACATTTACCCCCACTACCTTTCAGTTTACTATAAAAACACATAGCAGGTGGTGCAACATCTCCTCCAATCATACGCGCAGCATTCAGGATACACGTACCCGGAGCTACCTCGATCGTGATATTATCAATGGTAACTTTGATTAATGGGGGTGGTTCTTTTTTTTCTACCTCGCTCATATTTTTATTCAATATCTTTTTAAGATTATCAAGCTGTCACCGGAACATGAATGGGGTCTGCATAATGCGCCAATCCATAATTTCTTTTTACACATTCTTCCGGATTTAAAACATGCCATTCAAATTCATCCCTGAAATGCCTGATCGCTGCAGCCACCGGCCATGCTGCAGCATCTCCAAGTGGACAGATTGTGTTGCCTTCTATTTTCCGTTGTATGTCCCAAAGCAAATCAATATCGCTCAACTTGCCTTTTCCATTTTCAATGCTTAGCAATATTTTTTCCATCCATCCCGTTCCTTCCCTGCATGGTGAGCACTGTCCGCAACTCTCGTGCCTGTAAAATCTTGCGAGTGTCAATGTATGCCTTACTACGCATTTGTCTTCATCGAGTACGATAAACCCGCCTGATCCCATCATCGAACCTGATGCAAAACCACCATCAGCAAGGCTTTCATAATTCATGAGCCTGGTTTCGCCTTTTGCGGTTTTCAGTAAAAGATTAGCGGGCAAAATGGGAACAGATGATCCGCCCGGAATACAGGCTTTAAGCTTTTTCCCATTGGGGATACCACCACAATATTCATCACTGAAAATAAATTCTTCGACAGGTATAGTCATATCGATCTCGTAAACACCCGGCTTATTAATATTACCACAGGCGCTAATCAGTTTGGTACCTGTGGATTTACCAATACCAATCTTCGAATATTCTTCACCACCATTGTTGATGATGGGCACTATTGCCGCGAGTGTTTCAACATTATTTACAACTGTCGGGCAATCCCATAATCCTTTAAGTGCAGGAAACGGTGGTTTGATTCGCGGGTTTCCTCTTTTACCTTCAAGGGATTCGAGTAATGCAGTTTCTTCGCCACAGATGTATGCACCTGCTCCACGATGTACATATATTTCGCAATCGAATCCGCTGCCAAGAATATTTTTGCCAAGAAAACCATTTTGTTTTGCTTCTGCAATCGCGTGCTCAAGGATACCAGTTATCCACGCATATTCACCACGAATATAAATGTAAGAAACCCTGCTACCTAACGCAAACGAGGAAACGATCATTCCTTCAATCAGTAAATGCGGAAGGAATTCCATCAGGTAACGGTCTTTGAATGATCCCGGTTCCGACTCATCAGCATTACAAACAAGGTACCGCGAAACACCTTCAGGCCTGGCAAGAAAACTCCACTTCAACCCGGTTGGAAAACCTGCTCCACCCCTTCCCCGCAAACCACTTGTTTTTACTTCTTCCACGATATCAGCCGGAGTCATTTTGAAAGCAGTTTCCACACTCTTATATCCACCTTCCCGGCGATATACTTCAAAGCCACGAATACCCTCAATTTTATCCTTTTCTAATAATAATTTCATTTTATTTATTCTGAGGTCTGTTATTGTTTGTCGTTTCGTGTTTGTTGTTTCATGTTCAACTAATCCTGCTTATTATATTAATCATTAACCATCAAGATTATTATTTGTATTTCAAATAATTCCTGTCTGGCTCCCAAAAAATATAACATTCGTTCCTGGTTGCAATTATAAAACTCGCATTGCCCCTTGCAGTTTGCCATCCCTGGATATTACATTGTTCTGCTGTTTTAAATAAAGTTTCTTCCAGGTATTCTCCTGCCTTGGTTACTACAATAGATCCAAGCAAGGGCCTCCCCTGTGAAAATTCGTAAAAGGAAATCTCTGCGAGGATGCGACTCATTTCCATTTTTGCAAATGCAGGGTCTTTTAGTTCGAGTTCAAGACCACAAACCTTACTCAGTTCCATGTCATAGATCGTTTTCCGGGAAGGCAACCTGGCAATCTCAATTAAATATGATCTTACTGTTGTATTCATTTTTTATTATCAGTTATTCCTCGCTGTTTTATCTCTTAATTCATTTATGATTTCATCCACTTTTGCTGGCGTTAGATGTTCGCGATATGTATTTCCTAACTGCATCATTGGAGCATAACCACAAGCACCAAGACATTCCACCACTTTTAAAGTGAATAGGCCATCGGTTGTGGTTTGACCAATTTCGATGTGCAGTGTTTCCCTGATGTAATCAATGATTTGGTCGCTACCGTTGAGCATGCATGGGCCTGTCTGGCATACTTCAAAAATGAATTTTCCAACCGGCTTTAGGTTGTACATGGAATAAAACGTTGCCACTTCATAAACTTCAATTGGTTCGATCTCCAGGAGCGAAGCCACATAATCCATCACAGGTACATCAAGCCATCCGCCAAATTCATCCTGGGCCATATGCAACACAGGCAGCAAAGCACTCTTATGTTTGCCTACCGGATAGCGCGATTTTATCTCTGTTACTTTTTTTAATTTTTCTGAATTGAATGCAATCATATTGAGTCAATAAATTCTTAAAATAATATCAGAAACATTTTATTCTTCTTCTCCGTGGTACTCAGTGAAATATTTTATTACACGGAGAGCCACGGAGGTTACACGGAGGACCACGGAGGAAGCATTAATCATTTAACCCTCTCCAATACCAATTAATCACGCATCTAATTCCCCTGCAATCAAATTCAAACTGCTCATCGTAATCACCGCATCACTGAGCATCCCGCCTTTTATCAATTCTGTATATGCCTGGTAATAAATAAAACATGGTCTTCTGAAATGCAGCCTGTACGGTGTTCTCCCACCATCTGTGATCAGGTAGAATCCTAGTTCTCCGTTTGCTCCTTCAACAGGACAATATATTTCACCTGCGGGAATATTCGTTTCACCCATCACGATTTTGAAATGATAAATTAGTGCTTCCATCTTCGTGTATACGTCCTGTTTATCAGGCAAATAATATTCTGGTACATCAGCATGATATACTTCAGCTTCAGCACCTTTCATTTCCTGCACTTTAGCATAAGCTTGTTTAATAAGGTGAAGGCTTTGCCACATCTCGTCGTTACGCACCAAAAATCGGTCGTAACAATCGCCGGTGCTTCCTACCGGAACTGTAAAATCAAAATCTTCGTAACTGCTGTACGGAGTATGAACCCGCACATCGTAATCTACGCCAGCTGCACGAAGGTTGGGACCTGTGAATCCATAATTTAACGCACGTTCAGCAGATATAGGACCTACTCCAATGGTACGCTCCATAAAGATTCTATTGCGATTAAACAGCCGCTCAAATTCCTTCAACACACCAGGCCATTCCTTTATAAATTTATCCAGCTTTTCGAATGCAACAGCATTGAAATTTCTTTCAAAGCCCCCGATGCGGCCAATGTTGGTCGTTAGTCTTGAGCCACATATCTCTTCATATATTTCATAAATGAGTTCACGATATTGCATCAGGTAGAGGAAGCCGGAGTATGCGCCAGAATCCACGCCTACAATGGAATTGCAGATCAGGTGATCTGAAATTCGTGCAAGTTCCATGATGATGATACGCAGATAATCTACACGTTTTGGCGTTTTGATTCCGAGTAGTCTTTCACAGGTAATATGCCAGCCCATGTTGTTGATGGGAGAAGAACAATAATTCATCCTGTCTGTAAGTGGCGTGATCTGGTAAAGCGGTCGGCGTTCAGCAATTTTTTCAAAAGCCCTGTGGATATAACCTACTGTCTGAACGGCATCAACTATACGCTCACCATCAAGCTCCACGATATTTTGAAATACACCGTGAGTTGCAGGATGAGTAGGACCGATGTTGAGTGTGGTCGTTTGTTTCTCAATACTGCCTTGTGGTAATTTGATGTGTTCGTTCATCTTATTTTTTATCCTGGAAAATACACTTTCACTTCTTTCTCCGCCTCACAAAAAACTATTGCACGGAGAACCACGGAATCTACATGGAGACCCACAGAGGTGTTCTCATTTGCGGAATTTATCCTCTTCCAAACATCTCATCATCCTTATCAATCCTCGTCTGATCCTCAAGTGGATACTCTTTCCTCATAGGAAAATATTCCATATCATCCACATTCAAAATTCTTTTCAGGTTGGGATGCCCAACAAAATTTACTCCGTAAAAATCATAAGTCTCACGCTCCATCCAATTTGCTGAAGAATATAATGCGCTTGCACTAAAAACATCAGGTATTTTTATATCAGTAAAAACTTTGAAGCGAATCCGTATATTATCCACGAGGTTGTGCAAATGATATGTTACGGCCAATTCACCGCCCGTATTATCGGGGTAATTAACTGCACAGAGATCAGATAAAAAACGGAACTGCAGTTGTGGATCATCAAATAAAAACTGGAGTACTTTGAGATTCATTTCCTTTGGCGCTGCAAAAGTCAACATGCCATAAGGTTCTTCCCAGGCGGTAAGTGCATCTCCAAAATTCTCAGTTAGCCGATGCCTGATGATCTCGTTCGTTAATGCCATTTTAAAAACTAAGTCCCGCATTTATGGGAAGGTGAATTAAAATTCGATATGTATTTATTGAATGCCATAACCGGCAAGTAAATCTTTATATTTTTCACTACCTCTTCTTCTTATCGATTCCTTACCCACCAGGTCCTGGATCTTCATAAAGCCATCGAGCACTGCTTCGGGGCGTGGAGGACAACCCGGGATGTACACATCTACCGGGATGATCTGATCGATGCCCTGTAATACAGAATAAGAATCGAATATCCCGCCGCTGCATGCGCACGCACCCATGGCAAGTACCCACCGGGGTTCTGCCATTTGCAGGTAAACCTGTTTTACTACAGGAGCCATTTTTTTTGCTATGGTACCCATTACCATAAGGAGATCGCATTGACGTGGCGAGAAACTCACCCTCTCTGAACCAAACCTTGCGAGATCATAATGTGAACCCATGGTAGCCATAAATTCTATTCCACAGCAACTTGTTGCAAAGGGCAATGGCCAGATGGAATTTTTACGGGCAAGACCTACTACATCACTTAGCTTTGTTGCAAAGAAACCTTCACCCGGTACTCCGTCAGGTGCTTCTACAAGCCCTATCGGATTCTCCATCGGCTTTTCGTAAATATTATATTGAACCGGACGAGCCATATTTTTGTATTTATCCTCGATTTAACCTACCTGGATGTGCAATGATTATGAGTTAATGATCGTACACAATTAATATAATTCCACAATTTTCTATCAAAAAAATCTCCGTTTATTAATCTTCCCAATTAAGTGCTCCCTTTTTTATGATATAAATGAATCCGCTTAAAAAGAAGCCTATAAACATTACTACAGCACCAAAACCTTCCCATCCCAGCTCCCTGAAATTAACTGCATAAGGATAGAAAAAAATTACTTCAACATCAAACAAAACAAACAAAATTGCGACCAAAAAATATTTAATAGCCATTGGTTGACGTGCATTCCCCTGGGAAGGGATTCCACTCTCAAAATTTTCCAGTTTGGCAGCACTTTTTCTTTTAGGGCCCAACAAATGTGTCAATGCCATCATAGTGCCTACAAAACCAATAGCAAAAAGTAATTGAAGACCAATTGGCAAATAATTATTTGCAGTGTTGAGATCTGGGGCTAGCTGTAAAAAAACAAAATCCATGGACATTTTGATTGATGCGCAAAAATACGGCAGCAGGAGCAAAGTACAAGTAAATTAAGAAGCTGAATTTGCTAATGAACTCGCGATGGCATTTCCGAAAAATAAATGGTTATTACTCCTGTGGATAGCCGATTTTTAATTCGTTGTTGGCTAAAAAATGCATTCCATAAAAAATGCCCCATATCGGGGCATTTTTTTGAAGTATAATTCTTAAACCCTATTTCTTGACTGGCTTTTTTGGCAATGGTGCTCCGGGTTTTTTCTGTGTACTTGATCCTTTCGCAGGTGTTGTAGGTTTTACTGGTGCTTCTAATGCTTTTTTATTGTTCAACGCATCTGCATCATTTGGTTTGTATGCTAACACCTTGTTGATATAAGTTAGTGCAGCTGCTTTATCTTTCTTCACATTATACTCGTAGGCTACAAAGTATTTATAAGTAGGTATAAGTTGCTCAATAATCTTTGAGGTATCTTTTGAAGCCTCAGCAATCTGAATCACTTTCTGGAAATGTGGGTTGGCAAGTCCTCGCTCCATAGTGGTATCAATTCCCCAAAGTGCTTTTGCACGCATGTAATGTGGGAAAATATCATCCGGATACTTCTGAGCATACAATGCAAAAACTGTATCGGCAGCGGTATAATCACCACCCTTATACAAATTATAACCGGCATAATACAGGTCCAGCTTTCCATAATCTTTCTTTAAATTCAGCACTTTCCTGAAAGCCTTACCAGATTCTGTAAAATTTCCGCTTGCGAGATAAGCATTGGCAAGATCTGTATAGTAACCAATTTTATTACTCATCAATGTATCACGCTCAACTGCTTTTTCTATATAATTTGAAGCAAGAGCTTCATTGCCTGGAAATTTAAGCAACACTCTTCCATAAGTGCTGTAATCCCCCGATCCAATCTTTGCCGTATCCTGCTTTGCAAAATAAGTCTCAAACCATTTCTTCGAATTTAAGGAATCCCCCATCTTATCGTAGGCATAGGCTTTCAATCCATATAAGTTTGCAAACGGGTTTGCGCCACCGGCAGTAATGCACTGATCTGTTTTTGTAAGTGCTTCCTGGAATTTTGAAGATGCATAAAGGATTGAAGCCTGGTAATAACAAAGTTTATCATCCTGATCTGCAACGGGGATAAATTTATCCAAATATTCCCTTGATTTATTTACATCACGGCGATAATAGTAATCATAAAGCCAGAAGTATACCGGGGCAAATTTTGGATCTTTTGTCGCAGCATCATTATAATATTTTAGATAAATCGGCTCCTGGCTAAAACCTTGTGTCTGATAAAGTCGACCAATCATGAAACTTGCTTTAGCATTATTGGGGTCGATTGCAAGAGCATTCTGGTAAGCGATCTGTGAATTACCGCCATCTGTCATCTTACGATACGCATCACCAAGTGTGATACTATATTCAGCGCTCTTTTTATCTTTATCAACTGCCAGTTTAGCCTTATCAACTGCATATGCAGGATCACCTGCTTTAGCTTCAACATTTGCCCTGGCTATTGCATTAAATACTGCAGGTTCTTTCCCTTTGCTCAGGCTGATAGCTGTTTCAAAACGATTGCGTGCCTCATTTTTTTTCCCTTCAATCAATTCTATATGACCCATGCCAACCAATAGCAATGGTGCACTCGAATTTG
>JBKJPO010000464.1:0-2696 GCA_046595095.1 Chitinophagaceae bacterium | reverse complement strand
CTTACATCTTCTTGTAAAAAATCGTTGACCGGGCGCAGTGAGTCTTCATTTGGAGTTGCATAAAAATATAGCGCGCCCCTGAGAAAATGTTTCGTACTGTCAGTTAAAAAAAACTGGTTTGCAGTTGCCACGCTTCCTCCAAGATAAAAAATCATTCCGCCGGCATTGTTAGGAGTAGTTACTGCAACTTCCTTAATATCATTTGCTTTAATATCATTTTTATAGGTAAGTTTGAATGCATCATTTACCATTGCATCCAGGCTGTTTACTCCTGTCGAGTCTCTATATCCCGTTGCTGTTTTAATCTTATAAATCGATCTTCCGCCAACGGTTTTATAACTTAGGAAAATGCGTGCGTTGAAATTCTGAAAATCCACATTGATCCAATAAGGATTATCAGGATCTTGCTGGAAATAACCACTATCCTGGGTTATTTTTCCATAGACCGGGTATTCAAAAGTATATGGAAATCCGGGGCGATCAAACTTTACGTATTGATGCGCAGGGATGTCTATTTTGAAAAACCCTTTTTCCTTATTTGTATAGGTTGAATTGCATTGCGAAAATATTACCATCGCGAGCCAATACATTGAGAGCCTGGTGTACATTTTCATATCTAAATGTTGGCAGCATGTTGTTTGATGGTGACCTTTACCTTTTCAATTCGATTCTTATTAATTTCCAACGGGGTGAAAATAAAATCTCCACTCTCCAGTTCTTCATTAATCTGCGGAAACTCACCAGCAATCTCCAGCACAAGGCCTGCCAGCGAATCGCTATCTCCCCTCACTTTGTCGAAAGTCTCGGTTGGAAGGCTAAGCGCTTTGCACACATCATTGATCATTTTCCTGCCTTCAAATACATAATTGTGATCATCAATCTTCCTGCTGCCACTTTCCTCATCATCAAACTCATCCTGGATCTCCCCTATAATTTCCTCCATGATATCTTCAAGCGTTACAATACCTGATGTGCCACCAAATTCATCAACAACAACCGCGAAGTGAGTATGCATAGCACGGAATTCCTGCAAGAGATCTTCGATAAGTTTTTGCTCGTGGACATAAAATACTGGTCGTAAAAGCGGTTGCCAGTCGAATTCATCATTTTCATCAACGAAAGGCAATACATCTTTTGTATGCAGTATGCCTATAATCTCATCGAGATTATTTTTATAAACAGGTAGTCTTGAATAATGTAGTTCTGTTATTTTTTTTATCAGGTTGCTAAAACTACAATTGAATTCAATGCCACTTACGTCGAGACGTGTACGCATTGTTTGCTTTACCATCGTATCGCCAAACTTTCTTATACCTTTTAGTATCTGCTTCTCCTCATTAGTAGCCTCATGTTCGGGCAATAAATCAATAGCATAATCGAGTTGGCTATTATCCATACTCATAGAAGTTTTGAATTTATTTTCAACCTTATCACTCAGCCTTACCAGTCTTTTGCTGAAACGAAAAAAGATGCTGTTAAAGATCTCAATAATAAGAGACGCCATTGAAGCAAACCACACTTTATGATGCGTTGCCCATACTTTTGGAAGCACCCGGCCAAACAAAACAATCAGGGATGTTACGATCACCACTTTCACAAGAAACTCAATGATATAATGCAATTGTAACTGGTCGATCCAATCCTTGATAAGAATATTAGAAATAAGGATGATACCAATGTTCAAAAAGCTGTTAGTGATCAGCATTGATGCCAGCAAAGTCTTGGGTGCTTCGAGAAGGCTTACTATCCTCCTGTAAGCAGGCTGCTTTCTTTTTTTCAAAACATTTATATCCTTATATGACAAGGAAAAAAAAGCGACTTCAGATCCGGAAACAATGAAGGAAATGACAAATAGAAAACCAAGCGAAAAAACCAGGACTATGGTTGCAGCCGGGGTTATAGCTAGCAGAGTAAGAAAGTTTAAATATAAACTTTGAATAACCGAATGATAATCCAAAACGTGTAATTTACTTGAACAAAGATTCTTAAATATTGAATGCAATTGATATTCTCAATTCGGTAACGAGGTGATAAAACCAATGACCGATATAAAGATCAACATCCAACATTATTTAAAAAGGAAGTTGCTCGCCGCCCTCATCCAGCGGGTGTTCTTCTGTCCCGCCTAAACTCTCATGAGTGTCGGTACCATGGCCCGGGTGAGTTCCATCTGAACGCTTATCGAGCATTATCAGGTTATCACCAACAATTTCTGTAGCGAATTTTTTATTATGTTCTTTGTCTTCCCAGCTTCTTGTTTTCAATCTTCCTTCAATATACACAAGACTCCCACGATGGAGGTACTTCTGTGCAAGCTCAGCAAGACCGCGCCAGAGAACAATAGTATGCCATTCCGTTTGAGAAATCAATTTGCCATTCCTGTCTTTGTAGGTCTCAGTAGTTGCCAGTGAAAATTTAGCAACTGCAATATTGCCTTCAAGGAACTGTATGTCAGGATCCTTACCCAGATTTCCTATTAGCATAACCCTGTTAACCCCGCGCATATTTGTTTACATTGAATGATCCATAAAAATCCTAAAATCATGCCTGAAACAACTTTAAAGATACATTTTTATCTTGCAAATATGCATTGATAAATTTGGGAAAAGGCAATGCAGCAATCTCTTTTTCATCTACGGCAAACATGTGGTTCAACAGCTTAAGAGGCCTGTTAATACTGACTATAAATATGCTGC
>JBKJPO010000192.1:0-5464 GCA_046595095.1 Chitinophagaceae bacterium | reverse complement strand
GCTTGAAATTGTAAATTTCATCTATACAAAATATCATATCATATTGAAGCGATACAGGTTTTGAGCATGAGGTTTTGAATTCAATTTGTGCAGGAAAGGCCCAAGGGCTTTAATATGAATAGCCCCGGTTGAAACTTGGGGTAAAATGCATGATGCCATCCACAACCCCGGGAGGGGTTGAATATTTTCCCAAATTTGTTAATTAAAAAATTTTTCTTGGCTATTAAAAAAATCACCCTTTACTTTACACCTTATTATGATTTCAAACATTCATATTCATCATCATACAAACTTACCGCAGGGTAAGCATTGGTGATATTGTGTGATCAATATATTTCCGGGCTTACTGAAAAGTAAGCCCTTTTTGTTTTTGGACTTTTATGTTTTCAAAAAAAATAAAATTTTATGCTGAAGATCGCGATACAAAAATCAGGAAGGCTTTATGAAGATTCGCTTCGGTTACTTAAAGATTGTGGCATCGACCTTAACAATGGCAACAAGCAATTAAAAGCAACTGCGCTCAATTTCCCCCTGGAAGTTTATTTTCTGCGGGATGATGATATCCCCCAATATGTATTTGATAATGTTGCCGACATTGGCATCGTTGGAGAAAATGTATTACTTGAAAAGGGTAACAAACTTGAAGTTATCAGGCAACTTGGTTTTGGACGATGCAGGCTATCCATTGCAGTTCCCAAAGGATTTGAATATGATTCAATAGCCGATCTAAATGGGCTGAAAATAGCAACCAGTTATTCCAGGATATTGGAAAAATATCTTGCTGAAAATGGCCTGCAGGCAGAGATCCATGCTATTAGCGGATCGGTTGAGATAGCCCCCGGGATTGGCCTCGCCGATGCAATCTGCGATCTTGTGAGTTCCGGCAGTACCCTCTTTACAAATGGGCTAAAGGAAGTTGTAGTAGTTACAGAATCGCAGGCGGTACTTTGTGCCAACAATGATTTGAGTGATGAGAAAAGAACAATTCTTTCCAAATTACTGTTAAGGATAAACGCAGTAAAAAAGGCCAGGCATAATAAATATATCCTGCTTAATGCCCCGAATCATCAATTGTCTAACATAGCAGAAATCCTGCCCGGGATGAAGAGCCCAACTGTAGTACCGCTTTCTACCGAGGGATGGAGTAGTGTTCAAAGTGTGGTGAATGAAGATGATTTTTGGGAAGTGATAGAAAAACTTAAAGCCTGTGAAGCTGAAGGTATTCTTGTTGTACCGATCGAAAAGATGATCGACTAACTATTTAATTATGACGATTTCCTATAAAATAGATCCCCGCAAGAAAGAATGGCCAGGTCTTTTACAAAGACCTTCATTGAAAGTTGAGGAGCTTGAGCCGGTTGTGTATTCAATATTGCAGGATGTAAAATTGAATGGGGATGGAGCCGTTAGAAAATATATAATGCAGTTTGACAAGGCTGATGTTGTTGACTTATTGGTTTCGAAGGAGGAATTTGCTGAAGCCATTCTATCAGTGAAGGAAGAGCTTAAAAATGCCATACAGGTTTCAAAGGAGAATATTTATAAATTCCACTTACCGCAAAAACGCGAGGAGCCTGTAACCGAGATAATTTCCGGGGTGAAATGCTGGCGTAGACAAATACCGATCGATAAAGTAGGACTATATATTCCCGGAGGTACTGCGCCATTATTTTCAAGCTTGTTAATGCTGGGCATACCAGCTGCGATTGCCGGTTGCCGCGAAATAATTGTTTGTACGCCGCCATTGCCTTCTGGCAAAATTGACCCCGTGATTTTATTTGTTGCATCGCTTCTTGGGATAGAGAAAGTTTATAAATCAGGTGGCGTACAGGCTATCGCCGCAATGGCATACGGAACTGTCACGATCCCTTCCGTGTATAAAATCTTTGGCCCGGGCAACCAATATGTAACCGCTGCAAAACAATTAGTAACCAGGGATGGAGTTGCAATCGATATGCCGGCTGGCCCGAGTGAAGTTGCTGTGTATGCGGATGAAACTGCAATACCTGCTTTTGTTGCTGCCGACCTTATTAGCCAGGCTGAACATGGAGCTGATAGCCAGGTATTGCTTGTTGCCAGTAATGAAAAAGTAATAAAAAATTTAATCAAAGAATTAGAATCGCAGCTCGCTGAAACTTTAAGAATAGAGCAGGCAGCCGCTTCCATTGCCAATAGTAGATTTATAGTAATGGAAAATATTGATGAAGCCTTCCATCTGCTAAATGATTATGCACCCGAGCATCTGATCATTGCTTCTCACCATGCTACAGATCTGGCAGGCAAAGTAGTGAACGCAGGAAGTGTTTTCCTGGGTAATTTTACTCCCGAAGCTGCCGGTGATTATGCATCAGGAACAAATCATACCCTACCAACTAACGGATATGCTAAAGCGTACAGCGGTGTATCTGTTGATAGCTTTATGAAACTAGTGAGTTTCCAGGAAATAACAGAAGAAGGGATCAAAACTCTTGGGCCGGTAATAGAAAAAATGGCTGTAGCAGAAGGATTATTTGCACATGCCCGTGCCGTTAAATTAAGATGTAATAAATAAAATAATTATTTCAGAAATAATGAAGTCAGAACTCTTTAATATCAACAATCTTGTAAGGCAAAATATTAAACATATGAAACCTTATTCTTCAGCGAGGAGTGAATTTAAAGGCCAGGCATCGGTATTTCTTGACGCGAATGAAAATAGCCTTGGTTCTCCGGGACCCGATAATTACAACAGGTATCCTGATCCGTTGCAATTCAAATTAAAATCCGCTATCTCGGCTATTAAAGGCTTGCCTGTTGAAAATATTTTTATCGGCAATGGCAGTGATGAAGTGATCGATCTTGCATTCCGGATATTTTGTGAGCCGGGTAAAGATAACGTCATAATCTGCCCGCCCACTTATGGCATGTATGAAGTATCCGCAAATATCAATGATGTGGCGGTTTTTAAAGTTCCGCTCACAATCAAGTTTGGCCTCGATGTAAATTCAATTCTACACAGGGCTGATGAGCGCAGCAAATTGCTATTTATTTGTTCACCAAATAATCCAACAGGTAATAGAATGAATTTCCCGGATGTAGAATTATTGCTGAATAATTTCCCTGGATTGGTAATCATCGATGAGGCGTACATCAATTATTCAAAGCAACGGTCTTTGATCCGTGAGCTTACCGAATATCCCAACCTGTTAGTAATGCAGACATTTTCCAAGGCATGGGGGCTTGCAGGCTTACGACTCGGTATGTGTTTTGCTTCAGCCCAGGTGATTGACCTTTATAACAGAGTTAAGCCTCCATATAATATTGGAATAGCAGCACAGGAACTAGCAGTGAATGCATTATCCAAAATTGACATGGTGAATACATGGGTAAAAGAAACAGTTGCTGAACGGGAAAACTTTGCACAGCGATTAGGTGATTTTGACTTCGTCCGGGAGGTTTTCCAGAGTGACGCTAATTTTATTCTTATAAGGGTTGATGACTCAACGCGTCTTTATGATTTTCTAGCTGCTAATAAAATAATTGTGAGAAACAGGCACAAGGAATTCAATTGTAGTAATTGTCTGAGGATAACGGTTGGCACTCCCCTGGAAAACCAACTTTTAATTCAATCTCTCCATAAATATCTAGCATGAAGAAAAAAATATTATTTATTGACAGGGATGGAACAGTTATAAAAGAAGCTCCACCTACTTACCAGCTTGATAGTTTTTCAAAACTAGTATTCTATCCACACGTTTTCCAATATCTTGGTTTGCTGGCAAGGGAGATGGATTATGAATTAATCATGATCACAAACCAGGATGGGTTGGGCACCCCAGCATTTCCTGAAGAAAAATTTATGCCTGTCCATAAATTTGTAATGGATTCACTTGAAGGGGAAGGAATACATTTTTCCCGGGTATTTATTGATAAAACTTTCCCGGCAGACAAAGCTGAAACCAGGAAGCCGAATATTGGAATGGTCAAACATTTCCTGGATGATGAGCAGTATGATATCGCGGGATCTTATGTGATTGGAGACCGGCTTACAGATGTACAACTGGCAAAAAACCTGGGGTGTAAAGCTATTTGGCTCAGACAGGATGTTCCGCTTGATGATATCGAACCTGCTGAAGTAATTGCATCATTAAATGATACTATAGTTTTACAAACTACAGAATGGAAAGAAATCCATGCATTCCTTACCTATCCACCAAGGAAGATTATCCATCATCGAAATACAAACGAAACGCAGATCAGTATCGAAATAAATCTTGACGGTAAAGGAGAAAGTCATATTAATACCGGTCTTGGATTTTTTGACCATATGCTTAGCCAGGTAGCCAAACATGGTAATCTAGATCTCTCAATCCAATGTAATGGGGACCTACATATTGACGAACATCATACTATTGAAGATGTATCTATCGCAGTTGGTGAAAGTGTTGCAAAGGCACTTGGAAATAAACTGGGAATCGAACGCTATGCATTCGTGTTGCCCATGGACGATTCCCTGGCTAGTGTTGCCATAGATTTTGGTGGAAGAAGTTGGCTGGTATGGGATGTGGAATTCAAACGGGAGAAGATCGGCGAAATGCCTACAGAAATGTTTTATCATTTTTTTAAATCATTTTCTGATGCAGCAAATTGCAATTTAAACATACGGGCTGAGGGAGAAAACGAGCACCATAAAATTGAATCCATATTCAAAGCTTTTGCCCGTTGTTTAAAAGCAGCCTGTATGCGGGATCCTCGGTCTAACACGCTTCCAACAACAAAAGGTCTTCTTTAATTATGAATGTAGTAATTATAAAATATAATGCAGGTAATACCAGGAGCGTCCAGTTCGCATTAGAACGGATGGGGGTACACGCTAAAATTACTGATGATAAGGAGCTGATTAAATCGGCCCATAAAGTAATTTTTCCAGGTGTGGGTAATGCAACTACGGCTATGACTTATTTAAAAGAACGGGATCTCGATAAAGTGATAAAGGAACTGGAACAGCCTGTTCTTGGCATCTGTCTTGGCTTGCAGTTGCTCTGCCAGCATACAGAAGAGGGTGACCAGGATTGCCTGGGCATTTTTGAGGCCAGGGTAAAACGATTTGTAGCTGATGGAAAACATAAAGTGCCACACACTGGCTGGAACCAGGTTTACAAAAATTCCGGCACGATTATGAAGAATATTCCTGAGCATTCAGATCTTTATTTTGTTCACAGTTTTTATGCTGAAGAGTGTAAAGAAACAGGAGGGTCAACAAATTATATTCATCCTTTCAGTGCCGTACTTGAAAGGAATAATTTTTATGCCGCGCAGTTTCACATTGAAAAATCGGGCACAGTAGGAGAAACAATTCTTAAAAATTTTATCAACTTATAATGGAAATAATTCCTGCCTTAGATATAATAAATGGAAAATGTGTAAGGCTTACCCAGGGCGATTTCAACAAGGAAACCATCTACAGTGATGATCCATTGATTGT
>JBKJPO010000092.1:0-3243 GCA_046595095.1 Chitinophagaceae bacterium | reverse complement strand
TCAAATTCCATTTTTTTAAGCCGGTAATACATACACCAACAGTTTCCACAAGCGCCTTTACTACCGAATAGCTGAACAAATTTGCCCCAATTCTTTTTTGTTAAGGGCTCAAAACTTAGTTCCTTCAAAAATGCCTGGTCTTTGTTGGCGTTTGTCATTACTATTTGCTTTATTTCCCAACCCTAAAAATAATTATTAAAATAAATGCTTCTCCCAAATAAAACCAGGAATTGAAATCACCAGAGTTTATGTATTTAAGTTGAATTTATTTATTTTACAAGTTAACAAGTAACAAAATGAAGCTATTAAATAAATGTCTTCCCCTTTATCTTGGTTGCAGTACCAATAAAGGTAAATTTATTGGAATGAGAGAGGATACTTTATTAATTGAAAATCAAAAAAACAAGGTGGAGGAATATAAGTTGAGTCATATAGGCCAGGAGCTATTTTTCTATTTGAGAAACTTAGATGATCTAACTGAAGAACAGAGTAAACAACTCATCATAGAAGGAATTTCTATAGGCAGACCTTATGGCTATACATTTACGGGTTCAGGATTTTTGTACCTGCTATCCTTAAATGTTGATTTGTTTGGATTAATAAAAGATGGCTATGCAAAAGACTTGAAGACAAATATTAATGGTTAATTAATTGCAACCTGTTCGCATTAATCGTGAATAAATGGTTGATTTTTCTGTCATCGCTCTTGCAGGTTCTGCAGCATAGCGCGCATCTAAAGCACTCATCTGCTCCTCGGCTGCATGAAGCCTGCCAAGAAAGCCCCTCAAACAATCAAGTTTCGTCCTTAATGAATTTGAAGAGGGGTCTCGTCTTATTGAAACTTCAGTCTGGCAGATTCCTAATTGGCAATCTAATATATTTCCTTGCAGCATAAACAAGGGGTCCATCATATTCAGGATAGCTTTCTGAACATTTTGGTTCTGGTAAGTATTTCCCTGTGGTATAACCAACATTCCCTCTTCCTGCAATCTTAATTGCGCCCTTCTAAAAACAATTATATTTCTTCTCGACGAGGCACATTCATCATCAGACCTGATCCTTGCTTCATCTCTATCTATTTTTGTCCTTTCTCTTTGCAATTCTGCAGTTCTTTTTCGCATAAATTCATCTTCCATAATCTGAAATGGACGGGGATCAAAACAGGTACTCACTTCATTTACATCGGTTATTTTACAGGTGGAAGGGGTACTTTGATGCTCTGTTATCAGGTACAGGCCTTTATCTGTATTCCGGTAACCAATACCAAAAATACCAAGGTATTTGTTGCTCATAATATTAATTGCTGGTGGATAGGTTTTACCGAAATAAAAATAAGTATCAGGGCCTCCATCATATTTATACGCCCAGGCCCTTATTTTATTATCGCAATACATTCTTGTTTCCGTTTTTTTATGTATGGTAGCTGTGCCATTTGAAGCGTTCATATTAAACTGGTGCGTTTGTGTATTTCCGGTAGTTACCCTATATTCAAATTGCCCATTGTTCTCATCAGTTTTGTAAGTATAAAGATTTCCTTTTACCCCTAAAACAAAAAAAAGAAACTCCTTATCCTGTGGTTTTATGTCACACAATCCACCACCTGCACCGATCCGGGGAGGCAGGTAACCTATATACCCATCGGTGGTATTAAAGTAAAGGCATTGCTCGTATACCCTGCCGTCTTTAGTAAGCTTAATTTTTATTTGTTTATCAAAACACATTAAACCTCTATTAGGAACTATGTTTATTGCCTCCGATCCCCCGGTTATTACCGAAGCCTGCAAAATCTCGCGTTGCCATGGAGTTCCTCCCCAAACAGTATCTGGCTCGGGTGGTTGTGCACAAACTAGGTTGATTGAAACTAAAAATGCCAGAGAGCAGGTTATCCAATTTTTCATAATATTTTTTTTAGAAACATTGACTGGGTTACATGTAACCCTTTACGTTATCTCCCCGACCAGGTTATAATTTCGTAAATTCCACACGCCGGTTTTTGGCCTTACCCGTTGTTGTTCCATTATCACTAACCGGCTGTGTGGCCCCCTTTCCATCCACCTGGATCCTTGTTTCGTCAACTGAATAATTGCTGACCAGGTAGCGTTTTACTGAAGCAGCCCTGTTTTTAGACAGCTCTATGTTTTTCGCAGCAGTACCATCGCCATCCGTATGCCCGGTAATTTTAATTTTAAGATTTGAATTTGATTTCAACGCATCGCCAAATTGGTTAATGATATTGTATGATTCTTTTTTGATCACATCACTATTCACATCAAAAAGGATATCATTAGTAACTGCTTTACCCTCCTCCATTAATTGTTTGATAAGCAAGCTCCGGGCATCAGTTTCAGAAGATGCAATCCGGATACTACTCACCAATACGCCCAACTCAGAAGCTGGTATCATGGACATATTAGTGATGTAAAAATTATTCCTGAGCTCGGGCGTGAGTGCACGCGGAAGATCAATGAGTTTAGTTTTATCAAAATATACCCTTACCCTGGTTTTATTAATAGCTATGCTTACATGAAGTACCTTATTTACATACGAAGGAAGTGGAAAATCATTTTTATTTCCTATAACGTCTTTTAACCCGTACTCTACAGTCTTTGCATCATTTTCATCATAGCGATTAATCCCAACAAAAAATTTGTCTTTATAATACAGATCTTCCCTCATCACATCTCTCACCGGGGTAAGTCCAAAATTTATGTAAGGAGTAAGACGTTGGCCCTGGCCTTGTAGAAACAGATCAAATTCAATTGTACAATTTTCAGGAAGCTGTTTATCAAGTACAGGATTAACAACTGAACCATGCACGATATCGAGCCATTTTCCTTCCTTTCCTTCGATGCTTACAATTTTCCCACTTCCGTTGGTATTCCATTTAGCCGGGAAGTCGGCCAGTGCATCCTGTTGAAAATTATCGAAAAATATTACGCTTGTGCCGGGCACAAAATCAGAAAAACTATTAACCTGGCTAGTGCCTGGAGATTGAACAGTTTTGGTTTGAACATTTTGATCACCCTGGGTTGAACCTGTATTTACCGGAACCTGCTCAGCAGTTGCTGGTTTTGTTTTTTTCTCTTTCTTTTTAAAAATATTAGTAATTGCTTCTTCAGTCTTATTCAGGCCTTTATCAATTGTCTGATCGGTCTTGCTATCTATTCGCTGGTTTGTTTTAGCCTTTACTTTTTGTTCTACAACAGTTTGGGCAGAGCTTGTAGAGATAATCATTACGGAGAC
>JBKJPO010000550.1:0-5892 GCA_046595095.1 Chitinophagaceae bacterium | reverse complement strand
TAATGCTAATGTAGGAATCGGTATAAGCAATCCTTCTAATAAGTTGCAGGTAAATGGAAATGTATTAATCCAGTCAAATAATAATAGGGGATTATCCATTGTACCTACACCAGATTATGTTTCTCTTACTATTTCTTTCTGGCCTATCGGATCAGGAGGTGCAGCTTGCCAAAGGTTATATGGAGGTTCTACAGAAATAATTGGTTCATTAGGTGTAGACCGTAAAGCCCTGGTAAATGAGTTGGAGGTAAACGGAACTGCATCCAAAACAACAGCAGGCTCATGGTTAGCTAATAGTGACAAGCGGATCAAAACTGATATTAAAGATATAGAGAACAGCATTGGAACCCTTATGAAACTCAGGCCTGTTATGTTCAAATACACCAGTGAATGGAAAGAACGCAATCCCTCCATTAACGATCAGTACTATTATAATTTCATCGCCCAGGAATATCAAAAAGTATTTCCCGAATCGGTGAAAGGAAGTGGGGAATACCTGGCAGGAGATAAAGAAGAGATTTTGCAGGTTGACACCTACAACTCCCAGGTAATTTCCATTAAAGCATTACAAGAATTAGTTAAACTAAATGAAGCACAGGCAAAGGAGATAGAAAATTTAAAGATTGAAATTGGAAAATTAAGAACGGACAATGGAAAAATCAATGTGAAAGTGAGGGAACATGAAGACCTGAAAAATGAAATTGATATCATCAAAGCTAAAATTGGTATGGAGCTTACACCAAAATAAAAAATAATATATACCCTTCAACATACTATTTAAATTCTATTTTGAAATATCCGTTAAAAATTTCGAAAGTATTATTGATCAAATTCCTCTACCGGGAAACTTTTTACCTGGATATTAAAATTGCCCAAATAGCAAATCATCCTCCATTAAACTACAACGATTTCGTAAACAAAACCCCTCCGGGAAAGTCAAAATGAGCTAATTTTCCCCTATCTTAACATGATTACCTAAATTCAACGCTCATTGCTAATGAAAAACTGCTACAGACAGAGACCTGTTTTATTTCAACTCAAGTTTTATCGACCAAAAAGGGCCATAAGTATATTCACCGGATCAATTGGTTCGCCATTCTCCGGGTTTAATAATTTTCAATCCTTCATTTTTACCAAAAGTGCATAATCGGCCGTATCAGTTCTATTAAAAATATTTAAAAATTTATGAGTAATCACTACTTAAAAAGTAAAATAGCCCCGGCTCTTTTTTTATTGGTTATGGCCCTGTTTGTGAACACTGCGTTTTCACAAACCAGGGATACCGCACTATTAATAAGGCAATCAGATAACGGCTCGAATCAGGGAAACATAATCCTTTTGCATAAGACTCAGAAAAAAGCTGCGCTACTACAATCTACTGCTACTGTTTATACCGACCAGTTAATTACAACACCGGCGCCTTCATTTTTACAGGCTTTGCCTGGCAGGCTTTCAGGCTTATATACGCGGCAGCGAAGTGGAGTTCAGGATACAGATGATCCTATATCCGTTATAGATTTTAGTATAAGGGGACAAATACCTTTGATCCTGATCGATGGTGTACCACGGAATTTTTCTTCAATCGAGCCAGAGTCAATTGAATCAATTACGGTTTTAAAAGATGCGCTATCAAACGTAATGTATGGTCAACGGTCATCCAGCAATATTATTTATGTAACAACAAAAAGAGCTGTGGCTACACCATTTAAATTATCTGCAACAGTGCAGCATGGCGTACAAAGTTTGCTGAATATGCCAAAAGGTGTTTCTGCTGCGGATTATGCTATTTTATTTAATGAGGCGCGAAACAATGATAAACAGGCGCCGGCCTACACTGCAGCTGATATCATTGCATACAGGGATGGTTCCGATCCGGTTGGCCACCCCAACAATAACTATAGAGATCTTTTTTTAAAGAAAAATGCCAACATAGATCGGTACAATGTCAATATTCAAAGCGGTAATGAAATCGCTAAATTTTATGTAGCGTTGGACTACCAGAAAGAGGGTGGGTTTTTTAATACAAATAATGCTAATCCTTACAGTACAAACACCAGTGTGGACAGGTATATTGTAAGATCCAATACAAGTATCGACCTGAACAGTACATTAAATGTGGCATTAAATATTTTTGGTCGTATTCAAAATGCAAATGAGCCGGGAGGTACAACATCTTCGATTTTTTCTGCAATAAATAATACCCCAAATAATGCATATAGCGTTATTAACCAAAATGGTTCATTGGGCGGTAATTCAAAGTACTCAAATAATTTATCCGGCTTAATTAATAACTCGGGATATTACAAAGGAACATCACGGGATCTATCATCAGATATAGAAATTACCCAGAAATTAAATGCTGTTTTACCAGGGTTATGGGTAAAAGGAAATTATTCATATAATAATACGGTGGATCAAACCGTAAATCGTAATAAAGGATTTGCGGTCTTTAACTTGCAAAATCCCGGGAGTACAACTCCTCTCTATACTCAAATCGGAACCAATGGCAACCAGGGAAATACTTTGACTATTAATGCACGCAGAACATATACCTATGGAAAATTTAGTTTGGGTTATGATAAAGAATTTGGCAATAATAATTTAAATATTGTACTGTTGGCAGATCGCCAGGCAACTACTGTCAATCTTCTTCTGCCGGCTGCTTACAGCAATATTGCTACCAATTTATCTTTCAATAACAGGCAAAAATATTTCGCAGAACTGGCTGTAAGTTATGGCGGCTTTAATCGTTTTAAACCAGGAAGACGTTTTGGATTATTCTATGCCGGGGGATTAGGATGGGATCTATCCAAAGAAAAATTTATGAAGGATATTAAATGGATCAATACCCTTAAACCCAGGATAAGTTTTGGCAGAACAGGCAATTCAAACGTGGGCTACTATGTTTATGATCAGTATTATAGTTCTGGTGGTACAACTGCTGTATATTATTTTGGTGCCACACCAACAACTGCAAGGTCCTATTCTGAATTAATATTAGCTAACCCTAATGCAACCTGGGAAAAAGCAGATAAACTAAACATTGGTTTAGACATGGCGATGTTTGGCAATCGTTTGAGATTGACTACAGAATTTTTTAACGACACCTATGACGATTTAATGCAGGTTCGCGGAACTTCTACCCAGCTTATCGGCCAATCCTATCCTGCAGAAAATATTGGTAAAAATCGTTTTAGCGGTTTTGAAAATAATATTTCGTGGCATGGTAAAGCAGGTGCAGTTAATTATTTTTTATCAGGAAATATTTCGGTCTTAAAATCAAAAGTTATTTACCAGGATGAGATATATCGCTTATATGATTATCAAAAGCGAACAGGCCTGCCCGTGGGCCAGGACATTGGATACATTGCCAATGGCTTTTACCAATCGCAAGCGGATATTAATGCAAGCCCCAAAGTGGATGGTTATACTCCAGTACCCGGTGATATTAAATACAAAGATTTAAACGGAGATGGGACCATCAATCAATTTGATGAAACGGCGATAGGTACTCAAAAACCATTGACCTATTTTGGATTAACAACCGGTTTTAATTTCGGAGGATTCAATTTGACTATTTCAGTACAAGGTGTAGCTAACCGCGATATTATTTTAAACGGGGATACCCGTGAATATGAGTTCCAGAGTAGCGGGAACAACCAGGCTTACTATCATCATTTAAACCGCTGGACACCTTCCAATGCAGCAAATGCTACATATCCAAGGCTTTCAATCGGCAGTAATTCCAACAATCAGCGGAACTCAACTTTCTGGGTTCGATCAGCAGACTATCTGCGTCTGCAAAATGTAGACATCGGTTACACATTGCCCGCTTCTATTACAAACAAAATTAAATTAAACGGTATACGAATTTTCGCAAACGGTTTCAACCTGTATTCTTTCAGTAAACTGGATCACAATGATCCTGAGAATACCGGTTCAATTTTTCCGCTTCGCAGAACATATAATGCGGGGTTGAATATTAAATTATAAAAGTTTATGAACATGAACATATCCAGATATTCAGTGATCCTGATGCTGACTACAATTGTTTTTTTCTCAGCCTGCACTAAAATGGAGGACAGACCATTGGAACTTATCACTGAAGAATATCTTTGGGATTCAAAGGATTCGCTTGGCACCAATGCCAGTTATTTTCTGAATGATATTTACGCAGATCTGCCAAGGGGCTTTAATCGCATAGGTAGTAATCTCTTAGATGCAGCTACTGACGATGCGGTTCCATCTGAGGACAATGCAACGATCGCCACTTTTACAAACGGTGGGTATAGCCAGTTAAGTAATGCTGATAATTCCTGGGCCACTAATTATGCAAGCATTAGGAAATGTAACCTCTTTGTACAAAACTTTCCAAAGGTTAGTTTAAAGCAGGATCTGTTGATACAGGGGCAATACTGGAAAGCAGAGAATCGGTTTTTAAGAGCGATGTTTTATTATGAGTTGATCAAACGCTATGGCGGTGTTCCTTTACTTGGCGATAGGGTATTAACACTTAGCGATGATTTAAAATTGCCACGAAGCAGTTTTGATGCATCCGTAGATTATGTAGTAAGTGAACTCGACGCAATTAAAAATGACTTAAGACCGGACCCGGTATCTGCAAGTGATTATGGTCGAATTACCAGGGCAGTTGCCTTAACACTAAAAGCAAAAATTTTATTATTGGCGGCAAGTCAATTGAACAATCCAGCTAACGATTTAGCAAGATGGAGCAGAGCAAAAGATGCAGCGGGAGATGTCATCAGGCTTAATGTGTATAGTTTGGAAATCTCTTTTTCTAATGTTTTTTTTACACGCAAAAACAATGAAGTAATACTTGCTTACCAACGTGCAGTTACCACAGATTTAGAAACTAGCAGCGCTCCTGTAGGTTATGTGAGTACTAACAGCAGGGGTAGAACAAGTCCGACGCAGGAGTTGGTAGACGCTTTTGGTACAACGAAAGGTTTACCAATTACTGTAGACATTAAATCAATTACAAATCCAACAGGCTATGATGCTTCAAATCCATATATCAACAGGGATTCGCGTTTAGCGCTTACTGTATTTTACAATGGTGTACTCTGGTTAGGTAGAGGTGTGGAAACTTTTAATGGAGGACTTGATCGTCCGGGAGGCTCTGTGGTACAAACTAAAACGGGTTATTACATGAGAAAATTCTTAGGTAACTTTGCTACAGGTACGGCATACTCGAATCAAACGCACAATTTCCCCATATTCAGGTATGCTGATGTACTACTAATGTTTGCAGAAGCAAAAAATGAAGTTGATGGCCCGACAACTGATTCTGTTTATTTCTATTTACGGGAAATAAGAAAACGGGCTGGAATTGCAATAGGCACCGGTGCCAATACCTATGGTTTAACAGCAGGTTTATCGGCTGCGCAAATGAGGGATATTATCCGCAACGATCGCAGGGTTGAAATGGCTTTTGAAGAACAAAGATTCTGGGATCTTCGGCGTTGGAAAATTGCAGAGACTGTTTATAACAAACCATTGCATGGTATCCGGATTACTAAAACCGGAACAACATTAAGTTACCAGGTAGAAACTTTGAATATACCATTCCAGTTTTTTGCACCACGTATGTACAGGTATGCAATTCCATTTAGCGAGATTTCTAAAAACACGAATCTTATACAAAACGAAGGATATTAATGATATGGTTAAGAGATTATCACAATCTTAAATAATACAGATATGAAAAAATTATTACCCCTTTTCCTGCTAATTTCCCTTGGGGTGTTGCCGGATTTAGTATTTGCCCAAACAATTATTCGCGGATTGGTTCAAGATAATAAAGGAGGCATTCAAGGTGTGAGTGTACAGGAAAAGAATGGAAAAAACAATGGAACTACCACCAATGAAAAA